>JAAUOP010000188.1 GCA_012034805.1 Synechococcales cyanobacterium CRU_2_2
CCCCCACGATCACCAACCGGCACTGCGGCCCCATGTCTGCCAGCTTCCAGGCCTTTGAGTAGGGCTTCAATATTTTTTTCCGTGGAGATACGGCCCTGGTAGATAAAAACCCGTTCGGCGTTGAGTTCACGGGCAAGGGGGTAGTAGCCGGGACAATAGCGATTGGGATCAACCCCGTTCGGAATGACAGCAATGCGATCGCTCGGCACACCCAAGCGATGCAGCAAGTCCCGCTGAAGATTGGAAAACACGATGACACGATCGTATTTGGCCAAACAAGGTGCATAGACTTGGTAGGTCAGGTGCTGGGTTCCAGAGGTTAAATTGCGAACCTTATGGTCAAAGGGTGGATGGAACGTCGCCACCAACGGAATGCCCAACTCTTCGCAAATTTCAGGCAAGCGAAAATCGAGCGGTGAGAGTGTCAAAGACGCATGTACGACATCCGGAGCCAGGGCTTTGAGGGCATCGACCAATACCTTGCTCGAGCGAGGGGAGGGGATGGTATAGATCTGAGACTTGTAGAGGCAAGGAATCGACACCTCTTGGGCATCGGGCAAGGGGTCGCCTGGATTACGCCGCTGGGCAAAGTGAAAAAAGCTGACTTGGTGACCCCGGTCCAAAAGCGCGTTAGTTACCTCACGGCTGTAGGTAACGTTGCCGCAAAACGGAGACTTTTTGCCAAGCCAAGCAATGTGCATATTTCAGCGTTGTTAGAGTGTTTCAAGTTAACGCGTCCTCAGGTAACGCGTCCTCAGTTAACGCGCCTTAAGTTGACGTTTCTTAAGTTCACGTCTCTTAAGTGTTTGCAATATACCGTGTTAGATGACCTTCTGTCCCTGATGGGATCCAAAGATTGCAAGCTCACCGCAACGACCAGCAGGGTGTGGCCAGCTACTCCTCAGGGGTGGCGGATGCAGGCGGGCGGCCCCAGTACCAAGTGGAAAAATTCGCAATCACAATCAGTGTCGCCAAACCCAGCAGCGTGAACCGGAGGCCCACAAACTGCTCGGCAATCCCCGCTAGGGCCAGGGGCAAGCTCAGGGCGATGTTGACGGCGTTATTTTGTAGACCAAAGATCTTGCCTCGCATGGGAGGAGGCGTTTTTTCTTGGATGGTGGTTTGGGCGGGAATGCCCAGTAGGGCCGAGAAAAAACCGAAACTGACCAAGCTGCGATCGCCCACCAAAACTGCGTCGTAAACAACGACAGCATCACCAGCCCCGCCGCCATGCCCACCGTCCCCACGGCCCCCAAGCGCGCCCGAGGCAACCGCTGTCCAAACTGCCCCACAACCACAGCCCCTAAACCCAGCCCCAAACTACCCGCTGAGAGCAACAGGCCAAATTGATCGGTCTCCAGCGTCGGAATCACCTGGGCAATGCGCACTGCCAAGACCGCCAATGCCGCAAACACCGAAAACAAAACCACCAGCCGAATCAACGCACCGCGCACCAGCGGGTTCTGGCCCAGATAGGCCAGACCATCTTGAATATCCGCCCAAATGTGGCTGTCCTGGGCGGTGTTTTCCTGGGGCTCATCCACGCGCATGAGCTGAATCAACCCACCGGCGAGAATATAACTGGCTCCCACAGCCAAAGAATCGCCGCTGCGGAGACCCGCTAGAGTTTGCACCCAGACATCCGCCCAATTCAGCACCTGTTCACCAATCGCAAACCCGACGATCGCCGCCGCCATCATGGTGGTCGTATAGAGCGAATTGGCCGTGAGCAAAAAGCGATTCTCGACAATCAGGGGCAAAATAGCCTGCTCGGCAGGGGCAAAGAACTGGGTCAGTGTAGAGATCAAAAACGTGATCACTAGCAGCAAATCAAAACCGAGAGGGAGCCCGCCCACCCCAGTCGATTGACCCACCCAGCCGAGCAGAAACGGAATCGACAGCACCAGCACGCCGCGCAAGAGATTCGTCATCACCAACACCGGTTGCTTGGCCGTCCGTCCGACCAAAATGCCAGCGACAGAGCCAAATAAAATCGCCGGGATCGTAAACGTGATCATGATCGCCGAGACCCAGCCGCTAATACTCTGGTCGGGTGATTGGAAACGGCTACTAATCAAAGCGATCATCAAGACCAGGTAGACCTTGTCTGCAATCTGGGAAAAGACTTGGCCGCTCCACAGGGTCAGGAAATTGAAGTTACGTAAAACGGGTAGAAACCCCGAACTCTCTTCGCTGACCAACTGGGCGGGTAGAAAATCCCTGGAGGGCAAGGCGGCAGGCCCAGGGAAGGACTCGGTAGAAGGGTTGTCCAGCGCAGACTCTTCTGGCGCAGACTCTTCTGGCGCAGCTTGATCCGCACCGGAGGACTGGTCAAAGCTGAGGTCAGATGGATCGACCCGGATGGGCTGATCAGCAGAACTTGATTCCGAGAGGGCCAGTTCCGGGAAAGCCGGCTCCGAACGGGCCGGTGCTGAGAAGGCCGGTTCAAAAACGGAGGATTTTGAGAGCGTGGGTTCTAAGATCGGCTGATCCGTCATCGGCTTGGGCCTGAGGTGAATGTCCCCGTTGGCGGAACGGCGGAGAAATAGCTGTCAATCAAGCCAGCGGAGAGAATGCTTCGATCGAAATGATACTCGACGTATTGCCGCAGCGCCTGTTCGATTGTAGGCCAGGGAGTACCCAGGGCGGCAGCTTGCTCGGGCACAAGGGCCGCTTTTTCCAAAATGTCGCCCAGATCGGGGAGCGTAGATTCGGCCAATCTCTGGAACACTGAGGTTTCTAGGGCATTGAGCGATAGTAGTCTAGATCTAGGATCTGGAATTTTCTTGGGAGCGTTAGAGTCCTGAGGCTTGGAGACTTGCATTTGCACCATGCCGCCCGCAATGGGGCTAAAGCCAACCTGCCAAGCCGCATTGGACAGATCGGGCAGAACCGGCGTCCGATCGAGGCAGCATTGATGCACCTGGGGGTCAGACCGGCCAAAGATAACAGATGGAAAATCGCCTGGGTGAGATGGGCCAAAACCTCGTCGGCGGGGGAGGCTTCCAGTCGCTCGAGGTGTTCTTGGAGCAGATGGTACAGATCCGACTGGGGCTGGTCGCTGAGGCCCTGGTAGAGAACAATTTCGGCGAGATATTGACCGGCGGTGAGTTTGCCGAGATCTTTGGCGAGGCCGGGGAAGGAATAGAGGGTTTCGGCTTGGGCAATGCGATCGAGACTTTTCCCCCGCGACAACATCAGCTGATTGATCACAAACAAACTGCTACGTCCGGCCAAACGAGAGTTGTGCTTGCGAGCACCAGGGCGATCGCCCGCACCAAGCCCCATTCGGGGGTCAAAATCGTGAGGAGGCGATCGCTCTCACCCAGGGGCATGGCTTTGAGCGTAATTCCTGTTGCGGTGTAAGTCCGGCTCACGGCGAAGGGCTCATGGGGGTTACGGGTGCTGGGTCAGGGGTGCGAGATCAGGACTGCTGGGCCGCTCAAGCTTTGTCATGATACGCCTGAATTAACTGCGGCCCTCGGGAGGTGCCCAAGCGGGTGGCTCCGGCCACAATGAGCTCGAGGGCCTGTTCTGCGGTGCGAATCCCACCGGAGGCCTTAATGCCAATGTTACCTTTGGTTTTCTCATGCAGGTACCGAACATCGGCGACGGTTGCCCCCCAAACCAACCGGTGTTGGTTTTGAGGAAGGCGACCCCGGCGTCGAGACACACATCGATGACCAGGTTTCGTTCGTCGGGGGTGAGGCGACCGAGTTCGAGGATGGCTTTAACGGGGCGATCGCACAGCTCGCAAATCTCGGCCAGTTCTCGGTGGAGCCGCTCACTGTTGCCCTGCTTCACCCAGCCGAAGTTGATCACCACGTCGAGTTCGTCGGCTCCATGCTCAACGGCTTCTTGAGCTTCGTAGAGCTTGACCGCTGATGTAGTAGCCCCGGTCGGGAAGCCAATCACCGTGGCCACTTTGGGCGGTTTTCCCTTAAGTAAATTGACGGCCTGACGCACGTGAGCCGGATAGACACACACGGCGGCGAAGCGATATTGCTCGGCTTCGCTGCAGGCTTGGAGCACCTGTTGATCGGTGGCAAAGGGATCAAGAAGGGCGTGGTCAATGTAGGCGGGCAGGTCGATATCGGCGGCGGCGGATCGGGACATGGGTTAGGGGTGGGCGCGATCGCAGATTCATCTAAACAGAGAGCTGACTTGATTCTAGAGGGTGGCGCGAGGAGAAATCCCACCCTGGGTGAGCTAGGGGCCGGGGCATATTGTCTATGAAACAAAACGTTTAAAGATTTTGGGCAGTCAAGTAAATGTGGTCGAGATTGATTTGTTGTGGTCGCGAAAGGCAACAACAGCCTGGACAACTTTAAAATTAGAGGCTGAAATCCATGATTTTCCGTTGCCAGCCGAAGGCCAGGGAAGGGCTGAAACCCTAATTCTACCGTTGGACTTCAAAAACTGTCCGGAGTGTTGTCAATCAAATCATCTACAAATTCGGATGCAGGGCTAAGGCCTGTAATCAAAAGCTGATCTCGGGCTCTAGTACAAGCAACATAAAGCAAATGCAGCTCCGTGTTGGGCAATCCCTACCAGCTTCGTTTTTAGCTCATCGGGGTCGATGATGTTGGGATGGCCAAAGACTTTGGTATAAAGCTGCTGAGCGATGCCTCGAACGGCGTGGACTTGGATGCGGCTGTGGATTTCGGGTTCGTTTAGTCTGCCAGAAGGGGGAGAATGAACTGTAATAAGCTAGGAATATTGGACTGAACTGTGAGCCAAACACGCTCTACATCGACACCCTCATAATCATGAATCAGTTTGTCTTGCATTCCGGCCATTGCAGACCAAGGCATCTCAGGATACTGGCTACGAAATTCAGGAGAAAGACGTTTGACCGCTTCGCCGAGAATTGCGATTTGATACAGGACTGCTGATTGAGTTTTGGGATCAGCTTCAAAGTCTAGCAGACTCATATCAGCAACGAACCCGATCATGAGTCTGGCGGCTTTAGCAATGTCGAGAAGCGAGGCGCTATCACGCGGGTTCATGGACTTGTGAGTAAAGGATTTGGGCGGTGGTGAGGATTTCGTTCCGACGAATGGAGTTATGACTTTTTTCAATCACTCGTTTCTCAATTAAGTCAACGTCTCGATTCACGATCTGTTGTAGCTCATTTTGAATAGTGATCAGATCAACAATAGTCCAAGGTGCATGGGGCATAAAGCTGACGAGGACATCTAAGTCGCTGTCGGGGCGGAAGTCGTCTCGCAGGGCTGAGCCAAAGATGGAAAATTCAATAATTCTCCATTTTTTGCAGAAGGTTTGTAGCTTTTGAGTTGAGAGATTGAGGCGATCGAGGCTCATAGATGGACTCCAGAGGTTAATTTACGCTAAACACTTTCATGACTTCATCGCCAAGATGGTTAATGACCTTCACAGCGATGCGGCCTGATGTGGGCTTGTCAAAGGGACGGGAGATGGAGCTGTTGAGGCTGGCCCAGGCCTCGGCGTCAATTTCGGCTTTGAGGGTAGTTTTGAGGGATTTGTAGGGGTCGTTGGCTCCGAGGAAGTAGGCGTGGCGGACGAAGAAGCTTTCTTCGTTGTAGTCGGTGTCGATGAACCAGCAGGCGATTTCGTCGGTGTTGCTGGAGCGGACTTCGCCGGATTGGGGCCGGAAGACATCGACGCCGTGGAGTTTGACTTGGATTTGCTGGTTGTCTGTGGGTTTGATTTCGATGTCGGGTTCACCAAAGATCACGAAGAGGTTGCCTTTGCCGGTGTTTTTGAGGTCGTTGGCCATGTGGAGGTCAGCGTTCATCCGGGCTTTGAGGACGGGGATGCTGCCGAGTCGGGTGAAGTCGGCGGAGTGGGCATCGAAGTTGAAGGCGCAGGCGATCAGTACGTCAAAGCCCGCATCTCCGGCTTCGCGGGTGGCGGCGACCAGATCCGGGCGGGAGACGGTGCCAAATTCGGGGCCGATGAAGATGCCAGCGCGTTTTTCCTTGGGGTTGTCGTTCGGTAACCCATTAAAATCCGCAAACAAATCTAACCCAAGCTGCTCCGGCTGTCCCACCTCAGGCCGCTCCCGGCTCTGACGCAGCAAATCATCCACCAACACCTTCGGATGCACCTTCTCCTGGATATACAACAGCGGCGCACTCACCACCAAATCACTCCAATCCTACTCATCCTTCCCCGCCACACCAACTGCGGATCCAAATCCCGATTGCGCCGCTCATAGGCCACCCGAATCGGACGCTTCTCCGCCTCCGCCATCACCGCCTGATACTCCGCCGTCGGAATATTCTTCCGCGTCGCCTCATCATGCTTCAGCGTCTCCACCTGCTTCGGAGTTGTAGCCTTAGATTTACGAGCAGCCATAATCTCAATCTCAATCGTTCAAACAGGGTTTATCGTTATCGGCTTGTCTTTGACATTCCCCCTTTCCAAGGGGTTTCAGGGAGGATCGGCTCTTCCAGCTTAAGGAATTCCCTGCTTTGCCAGCACCTGGTCAAACCAAAGAATCGCAGCCTCCCCCTCCTTCTGCGCAATCTCCGTGACCGCGCGACTATGACGCAAACTATTCCGCAACTCCGCTAGCTGATCAAACTTCCCAGACAACACCGTCTTGTTGTTGAAACAGGGCTCAAACTTGGGCCACAGCTTCTTACCCACAAATGTATCCTGCAACTCCCGTAAATCGAAATACTCCAACCGAGCCTTCAACGTTTCAAAATCTGATGGGTCTAAGGCTGCATTCTTCCTGATCGCCCTCTGGAGCCGTTCATCCACCTTCAGCTGAACATTTTGCGGCAGCGCATCCCCATCGCCTTTCAGTTCCTGGTCCACCAACTGCCGCAGCTTCAGCTCCACCAGCTCCACCCGAGCATCCAGCTCCCGCAACTCCACCGGCAAATCCAGCCGCTCCTTAATCAGCAGGCTCTCGATCGCCCCCTGAATCGTCCGCTGCCGCTCTGACACAAAAGCCTCAAAATCCTCCGGCGTAAACGGATCACGCATCAAAATTTCCTGGGCAATCGGAGAAATAAAGTGCGACGACAAAATCTTACGCACCTCAGCCTCGCCATTGGCCTCAATCAGCTCCGGCAAATAAGCATTCGGCAAACGGTCTCGAATCACATCCCGATTTGTCCTCGCCGTCAGCGGCGTCCGATTCAAAATCGTATTGACTGCTTTGCTCGGCAAATGCTTCTTCCCCCAAGGATCAGGCACGATATGATGATCGTCCAACTCATCTGGCTGAGGTACATTCCCTGTAATCCAGTCCCGCGCGAGATATAGTCAAATCTGGTGTATGGCCGAGGGTTAGGCAACCTTCTCTTGTTTGTGCTCGTGAGCGTCAATCAAGGTTGTGTCTTCAACTCTAATTCCATCTTTGAAGCAGACCCCCTCAATGACA
>JAAUOP010000050.1 GCA_012034805.1 Synechococcales cyanobacterium CRU_2_2
TCCGCAAACCCCGCTTCGCCTTCAACGCTCGCAACCACCCATTCACCGCCTCACTCAACCCCAAATTCCCCGCCGCACAAAGCTGGTGATACAACTCCTCCAGCCGCAACCCCTGCCACTGCTCATCCTTCCAAGCCTCATCCTCAGAAAGCTCCAACCCCTGCCGCAACTCCCCAAAATACGCCGCCAACTTACCCTGCCGCGCCTTCCAATCCCGCTCCGACTGCTTGCGCACATAGCGCAACATCTGACTGCGCACCACCTCGTGATAGCGCCAGCCATCCGACTTCTCCTGCACAAACGGACGCCCCTTCAGCCAATCAAACAGCTCCCCCGCCCGCTCCTCCCCAATCAAACAAGCCACCACATCCCGATCCAACCGCCGAGGCAACGCCCCATCCAACGCCAGTTGCCGCTGCACCGGATCATCCACCCACTGGAGAAACCGCTCCACCGCCGTCCCACTGGCATCCCCCACCGACCCCACATCCCCCGGCGACTCCTGGGCCAGCGTCGCCATCAACAACGGCAACCGCCCAGAGATCTCCAGAATCACCTCAACCACCCGCCCATCGACAATCCCCTTCCGCGCCAAAAAGCCCTGAGCTTCCTCCTCCGTAAACGGCTCCAGCGGCAACCGCACAATCAAATCCCCCAGCGCCGCCCAATCATTCCGCTCCAGCTCCGCCCGCCCTGCAACCACCAGCACCACATTCGTCGGCACCGCCCCATACAGCTCCTTCGTCAGCAGCGCCCGCAACCAATCATCCAAAAACCGCTCTGCCTCCTCGTAAGTATCAAAACAGAGTAAAACATCCCGCTTCGCTGCAACTGCCTCCAGATCCTTCAGGAACAGTTGCATGGGCGCGGTTCATCTGGCTGTCCTCCGGGGAACATGACACAACCCTGCAAATGAGAAACAGCTCAATCCGGCAAATGAGAAACAGCTCAATCCGGAAAAACGAGACTCAGCCGTCCATTGTGACAAAATATCGTGGCCGCTGCCGAAATACCCCAGGCGCGATCGCGTGCTAGGGAACGCTCCCCAACCAACGCGCCAGCGCCTTGTCTCGCGAGGCGATCTCTTCAACAGATTGATAGAAAAAATCTCGCCAACCCTGCTCTGGCAGCCCCGCAAACACCATCAAATTGAGTGGATACTCCTCGCTGTCGGTGCAGCGGCGGAAATCGTCTCGAAACAGAAATATGGGCTTCTGGAGGGCGATCGCCACCCCAATTTCCACCATCACCCCTTCATCCGGCGGCGTTCCATTGACAATGGCAAACACCCCGTCCGCCTGCCGCACATCTTGCACATCCGCCTGGGCCACCCGATAGGCCCAGCCCACCTGGGAAAAATCCACCTGATTATTGCGCGCAAAGGGCTCCCAAACCATTGCCCCCAGCTGCTCCAGCTGCTGGACAATAGGGGGCAGCAGCAGCGCCTTTTGTTGGGCCGAAAATCCGTAGGGATTCGCCAGATAAAGAATTTTAGACATCTAAAAATCTGCTCCTAACGGCGATAGCGATAGATTTGCTGAAATTCTTCGGACTGAATATAAGCCTCAGACCAGACGATCGCCCCTTCCCGCGATCGCACCTTCCCCTCCGCCTGGGCCACCTGCAACTCCGTCAGCAACTTGCCCAAATGAGGCCCCGGCTTAATCTCCAGCAACCGCATCAGCTCCTTACCGCCCAACATTGGCTTGGGGTGGGCGACGGGATCGGTGGGATCGAGGTAGTGCTGCACGAGGGGCGCGATCGCACTCTTTCGCAACGCTTCCGCCCAAGTCTCTGTTCTCTCCGCATCAGTCTGACCATCCCCGGCCCGCGTGAACCATTCCTGGCTCACCCACCAGCTCAACGCCAACACCGGAAACAACGTGCCCACATTCTGAAACAGAAAAAACCGCTCCCGAATCGACAGCGGCAACGCCGCAAGCTGGGGCTGAAACCGTCGTACCGTCGCCGCCGTACGCACCTCTAAACGACTAAATTTGAGCCGCTGCAATTGCAGCTCTGCGGTCTCGGGATCATCGGATGTCAGCGCCACCAGCCGAGCCAGAGCGACATCGCCAAACTTGCCCAGGGAACTCTTGAGGTGGGCCGGATCCGGTGTCAACAGCGTCGGCCAGAGTTCCGCTAGACAAACTTCTAGAGCATTGAGCGATCGCATCTGTTCCAGCGACGCATCCGTTGCACTGGGGAGCCAGGCCCCCAACAGGCCCGCCGCCCAGGCCCGCTGCAACCAAACCGTCCCTCGAGGTGTCGCCAACAGCGTGTTGATCTCGCTTTGCACCCGCTCCGCCGCCACCTGGGCCAGCCCAGCAGCTTGGTGTTGAATCGCGATCGCCGTGGCCTCATCCAACTCAAATCCCAGCTGGGCCGACTGCCGATAAGCCCGCAACAGTCTCAACGGGTCATCACGCAAATTTTGCTCGGAGACCATGCGCAAACAGCGTCGTTTCAGGTCGCCGTAGCCATCAAGCGGATCCACCAAGGTCTCTGTGTGGGGATTGTAGGCCATGGCATTGACCGTGAAGTCCCGGCGTCTGAGATCCTGCTCTAGACTGGCTCCTTCCTGGAGCGCAAAATCCACCGTTGCTTTTTTAAACACAACACGGGCAATTTGTCGTTCAGCATCGAGCACCACAAAACCCGCGCTGTAATGTTGGGCGATCGCCCGAGCCGTCTCCACTGAACGCTCCGGCATGACAAAATCTAAATCCAAATAGTCCGCCTGCCGACCCAGCAACACATCCCGCACCACACCGCCGACCAAATAACTCGCCTGTGGCAGCAGGTCTAAGTGAAACGGCCAGAGTGCAGGACAAAGGGGAGATTCATGGAGCAGGGATGTCGGCAAGGAGACATCAGGCATCAAAAAACAGACCGGGTTCACTCAACCACCACACTACAGAAAGATAGCCACACAAAACAAAGGGGGCAGTTCACCCCCATGGCATTGCAGACAAACACTGCGCAGACCAATCATTGCGTAAATCAGTATATCGGCCCACTGCTTAAACCGTCTCCTCATCCAAATTTCTAGTTCTCCAGGCCTGCTCCAAAACCTTGGCCCAGCGCTTTTGCACCTGCTTGGGAGTCCAGCTCAGAACCTTGGCAATGTCTTCATCCGAGATCGGTGCACTCTCGGGTGCCTTGGCCTGACGCCGCTTCCAATCCACCAGTTGCTGCTGCTCTGGGGTCAGCTCGGCATAGAAGCCTTCCCAATGGGTCGGCAGCATGCCCAAATTTTGATTCAGATTTGCCCCGAGCCAGTTGTGGACGAGCTCCCACTCATGCAGCTTGGCGAAGCGCTCGACGTGATACTTAAAACGCTGCTGGAGGTAATCCCGCTGGCGCGCCGTCAAGCCCAAAACTTCATCAATTTCCGGAGCCGGTAAATCCTGCAGCCGCAAGCTGAGATAGTCGATGCAATCTTCGTGGCCTTCGGTGCGCAGGTAGGCGACCAGTTGGCCGATGACGCGATCGCGCAATACGCCTTCCGTGGGATCCAGGCCCTCTGCCACCATGTGCTCGCGCAATTGGCGGGAAACACTGCTCGTACCAATCGACTCAGCATCGTCTCGCTTGGAGCCTTCCAGGGCCGCTTCGATGTCCACGAGGGTTTCCTTCGGCTGGCGATTGGAAAAGCTTTGGGCGCGCAAAATCACAATTTGCTGGTTGGTGCGACCGGGCAAATTGACCCGGCGTTTGGCATATTGCTCGGTAAAGGACATGTACTCCGCCAGCTGAAGCCGGGTTCTGGGCTGGTAATCTTCCGGAAGTTCGTTTTCCCGGCGGAACATCTTAAGAGATTCGATATAGAAACTTTGAAGAAAATCTTCGATCAAGGCATGGCGACCCTGAAAACCCAGCCGAGCATGGAGCGGAGCAATGTGTCGGTAAACCATGGTGCTGAGCGTGCTGTGCAACTCAACCCGTCCACGGTGGGAACCCAGCTTGTAGTAGCTAATGCATTTTTCCAGGCGATGTCCGCCCAGGGAGAGTTGCCAACCCCGCACGTCGCCAGACTTTTGGATGCGATCGCTTTTTTCACAAATGCGTTGCACCTCTCGGGCAATGCGGCCTGCCACAGCCTTGATGCTCGCCTGGGCATTCGGCGCAGTCAGGGTCAGTTCGCGCGCAAAGATCTGACGCAGTTCCTGAAACTCGTTCTGGGGGGCGGAAGTTTGAGTGATGGGCTCGTGAGGGAGGGCTGCTGATTTCAGCACGTCGGATTCGAGCAAATCTGACTCAAGCAAGTCCGACTCGAGCAGGTCCGCTTCCAGCAAACTCGCCTCAGCCAAACCCGGTTCCATCAAGCTGGATGGAACTAAATCGGGGGCGAGTGCTTCGGCATCACTGCCCGCTTGACTGCCCGCTTGGATGAATGGCCGCACGGATGTGTGAACAGAGGCATCGCCTGCCGGGGAGCTTGCCGCATTCGAGTTCGCCACGTTCGGGTTCGCCACGTTCGAGTTCGCCACGTTCGATCGAGTTACCCCCCCGGATGCTGGGGACTCAAGAGAAGATGAAGAACTAGAAGGTGAAGAACTAGAAGGCGAGGAACTGGCCTGGACACTGGCCTGAGACTGGGCCAGTGAGAGGATAGGATGAGGAAGAGGGCGGGTTCGAGGAAAATTCGGGTGTTGCGGTGGATACCGTCAAGAACAGCTTTGGATTCATGGGGGTAGGGCACTGGGTGGATGCACAAAGGACTCAAAAGGGGGCCGGGCGGGGTGCTTTCGCGCCTGCCTTCCTTCGCTTTGTACATCATGACTGTACTGGCATCCAAAAGGCTCCCGTGCTCACCTTGTGTCACTCTCTAGATTTACTGTCTGGAGGTAGCCACCCTGCTCAGGCGATCGCTCGACTCAAAGCTCCCCGATGAACGATTTTCCGGGGATATTCGCGATTTATCTACACTACCGGTTGGGCGACGCATTTGACTCAGGGAATGCACGGAAGCAGGGTCAGTATACGAACTGTCGCGGGCTCAAAAAAGGGTCGGGAATCGGCCCGTTGAGTCTTGTTGGATTCTAGTCCTGGGAATCGGGTTCAACCCAAGCCTTGGCGTATGATGAAGATTCTGAGTTGCCATGAGCCGAGCTGCGTTCCAATCCCGTGCCCCAAGCCATCACCAACATTGCTTACTTTGACTGTCCTACCGGCATTGCTGGGGACATGTGCCTCGGCGCGCTTGTGGACGCCGGGGTGCCACTCCACTACTTCCAGGAGCAGCTTGCTCGGCTCGGGATAAAACAGGAATATCAACTCGCCACGGTGAAAGCTAACCAGAACGGCCAGGTTGCCACGCAGTTTTTGGTACAGCTGCACGAGGATCACCCGGACGATCTCCCTAATCCTCCCCATGGCCACGCCCACCATCGTCACCTGAGCGAAATTCAGGCGCTGATCAGAGCAGCTCAGTTCCCGGCAGGGGTAGAACATTGGAGTCTGAGTATCTTTGCGCGACTGGCTGAAGCCGAAGCCGCAGTTCATGGCTGTGATATCGAGGCGGTTCACTTCCATGAGGTTGGCGCAACGGATGCGATCGTCGATATTGTGGGTACCTGTTTGGGGCTCCACTGGCTGGGCGTCGAACAAGTGTATTGCTCGGCTTTGCCCACTGGCGGCGGAACGGTTCGAGCTGCCCATGGACGCCTACCCGTGCCAGCTCCGGCGGTGCTGAAGCTGTTTGAGCTGGGGCAAGTGCCGGTGTATGGCAACGGTATTGAGCGGGAGCTTGTGACGCCCACGGGGGCGGCGATCGCCACTGTGCTTGCGGGCGATCGCTTTGGCCATCCCCCCGCCATGACCCTACACAAAATTGGCCTTGGCGCAGGTACGATCTCGCTACCTTTGCCCAATATTCTGCGTCTTTGGCTCGGTCACCTCCGGACTTCACCCTCAAAACTTCAGCCTGCCCCAGGCCAGACTTCCTCTTCCCGATCCCTTGCTCATTCCCACCCACATCACCCCAGCCATCTGGCTCCTGAACGGATCACCCAACTCGAAACCCAACTGGATGATCTCTCGCCCCAAGCGATCGGTTATGTGTTTGAGGCGCTGCTGGAGGCGGGGGCATTGGATGTGTTTACGCGGGCGATCGCGATGAAAAAAAATCGCCCCGGCACTCTGCTCACCGTTCTGTGCCAACCCGACCAAGCCAATACCCTAGAGCAGTTGCTGTTTCGCGAAACCACAACCCTCGGCATTCGCCGCCAGCACCAGCACCGCACCGCCCTCCATCGCGCGCTTCACACCGTCGAGACGGAATACGGCCCGGTTCAGGTTAAGGTGGCTTGGGTTCAAGATCCCCATCAACCCAGTAATGTTCAACCCGAATACGAGGACTGTGCCCGCCTCGCCCGCCAGCACCAGCAACCCTGGCAAACGATTCATCGGCTGGCGCTAGAATCCTGGCATCGGAGCCATTTGCCCGCCCCCCACGCCAGTTAACTAACCCTTCGTCAATCAATTCCCCGTGTTGCTCAAACGGTTGAAGCCCTACCTGCGCTGGTTCGTTCTGGGAGCCACCGTTCTCTTCCTACTCCGGACGCTGCACGACCACTGGCAGGGCGTACTCAGTTTGCGGTTGGCCGAAAACGGTCTGGTTTTGTTGCTGGCAGCGCTGACGGTGACGCTAGCGGCCCATGCTTGGTCGGGTTGGGTGTGGAGCTGGCTATTGCGAGGGTTGTTGCGGGGGGCAGGTCAGGAACTGGAGGAACTGCAAATCCCCAAGGGCTGGGCGATCGCCACCTATCTACGCACCAATCTCGCCAAATATCTCCCCGGCAATATTTGGCATTTTACAGTCGCCTCCAAGCCTGCCAAACGGTTTCTATTCCACTGCCGATCGCACTCCTGAGCATTGTCCTCGAACCACTCCTCATGGCTGCTGCTGCGCTGCTCGTGGCCAGCATCAGCTATCCAGGCTGGCAAACCCTGGCGCTGCTGCCCATTTTGATCGGCATCCATCCCCAATTTTTAAATCCGCTTTTACAGCGGCTAGCGCGGGGGAAATTGGTGACCCTGGGGCGTCGAGTCAAAGGGGGCTTGGCCGATCCGGGCTTGGATAACAAGACCTTGGGGAATGACCCGTTCGGGGTACAGCTTCAGCGCTACCCCCTGGGGCCGCTGGGGGGAGAAATTGTTTTTGTTCTGCTGCGGGGGATGGGGTTTTGGCTAGCGCTGGGGGCCCTGGGGCCCTGGGGTTCGAACAAATGCCTTTGATCGTGGGCGCGTTCAGTTTGGCCTGGGTGTTGGGCCTAGTGGTGCCGGGGGCTCCGGGTGGTGTGGGCGTGTTTGAAGGGGTAGCGATCGCCCTGCTCCAAGTCTCCCTCACGCCTGAACGCATCCTCGGGGCAGTAGCGGCCTACCGTTTGATCAGCACCTTGGCCGAAGTTCTAGGCGCGGCAGTTGGGGCGTGGATGGGGCGCGATCGCCCCACCCCAAGACACCCCTAGGGTTTTAGATAACCGTCCGCATCCTCATTTGCAGACCGGGTATCCACGGGTGCAATATTTGCGGAGCCAGCATTCAAGGGGGTTGTACCCATGACCCCGGCCCGGTGCGGCGGTAGGCTTCCCGGTAAGACCTTCGCCGGAGATGCCGGTGTCGGATGGGCTAACCGGTTCAACTTCGATTGAATCTGAGCAACTTTTTCGGCTGTTTTCCGAACCAGAATCGTCTCGTCTTGCACGGTATCAGCAGTCCCATTCGCTCCATCTCCCCCCTGGGTTCCCCCATCATGCTTCCCCCTCGTTCGGGCTTGGGAGAAAATGCGATAGTCATCGAGAAGCTTTGCCAAATCTTGCGATCGCGATCGCCCCTGCCCGCTTGTGCCGCCCTCCGAGGAAATCCGCACCAAATTGTATTGAACGTCCTCCACATAAATCGCGAAGGTTACCGTAAATACTTCCAGGAAGTTGATAAACCAGTGGCAATCATCCGAAGAATATTCTTCGTAGTGCTGAATTAACTTCGCGATGCAATACTCCAAACGATTACGCGTATTCGGTGCAACCAAAATTAGCTTGAGCAACACCACCACCAGTGTCAGTGGCCCCCCCTGGGAAATCAGCAGATTGAACAGCGGTGTGGGCGTCTCATTGTCCTCCGTTGTCAAGAACTTGATCACCTGATTGCACGTGCGAAAGACCAACTCATTGTCCACTCGGTCTGAGTCGTGCTCTTCGTAGAGGGTATCCAATTTTTCCGCGAGACGTTTGAGAAAAATCTGCACAAAGCCTTTGTTGTCTACGGAAAACACCAAGTACCTCAAAAGCGCATTTTTATACTCTTTGTAGGCAACACCTTCCGTCTGACTGAGAAAAAATTGAGCGAGATTCTCATAGCTGTACTGACCCCGGCGCAGCACAATCATCTTGATCAGCCGCAGAACGTTGTCTCCTAGATTGGTCGGATTCTTGGCCGACTGCCGTACCGCCAAATCGCTTTCTGTACCGCTAGCTGCACGCGGGTTCACCTGGGAATGGGCGACATACATGGCCAGATCGAGGCGGAAGCGATCGCGCAACTGCCTCGAAAGCAACTGAGCCGCCGCCCGCTGCTCAGCCGGATTACGTTCATCGCCATACTGAGCCACCAGCAAGTAAGATGCATAGCGCTGGCTCCAGCGCCCCTTTCCATCGCTATAGCGCTCTGCAAACAGCTTAAGATTCTCGTATTCTTTGCTCTTGACGAAATTAATCAGCCAAGTCCGCAGCCGCTTCAAACCATTGGAGTAGGTAAACTGATAAATCGCTGCGTCATTAATCGTCGCAATCAACTGATGAATGGGCTCATAGACCCGAGCCGAGCCCCAGTTGTTAATCAGAATGAAGCAACAGCGCTTCAGGGTGTAGAAAAAAGTCTGCCGATCATTGGCCTTAACGATCGCAACAATCGCCTTCAAAGCTAACGGATCGCGAACTTCGACCTGATAGATAAAAAGCTGTTTAAACTCCTCTAAAACCTGCTCCGGCTCCAAACGCTTAACGTCCGCCAAAAGACAGGTATAGAGAACTTCTTGGGCTTTAGAAACTTGGTGATTCGACGAGTACCCCATGACGGCTGAGTCACACCCCGGCGATGATGAACTGAGCATTGGCCGAGCAAGTGCGGATAAACACACGAGGGGGTAGTGTTTACCCTACGTTAGGGATCATTCTAGCAGGACGACGACCTGCCAGATCGTTCCAGGGACAGCCATTTTTCGAAGCTCTGGTCGAAGCTCTTGGTTTAACGCTCTTTGGCGGGTGAATGGGGGCGGAGGGACTTGAACCCTCACGACTTTTAACAGTCAACGGATTTTCATCCTCCCACGGCTTTCGCCGTTGCGCTGTCAGGCCAAACACCTTCCAGGCTTTGAGAATTGGACCCTCCCTTTACCCTCAGCCAGGCTGTTAGGGTAGCTCCCGTCGGGCCTCTGCACCTTCCCAAACATCCGCCAGAGCCTTCTTTCCAGAAGACGTCTTGTGGGCACTTGGGCTTGGCTCAGGATTGCCATACTCCGGTCAGCGCTTCGCGACTAGGTCTGCCAGGTTACTAGCAGTGCCAAACCACTAGCGTCTGACCCGCGAGGTTAGGTTTCCCTGAGTTTGAGAGCTTCCACTCATGGGATTTCTCCCGTGAGGCTCAGTTTTCTAAGTCCGCAGCGTCTACCATTCCGCCACGCCCCCAGGTTTTCGGTCACCTGTATTCGATCACTTGATCATTGCACCACGGAAGCGGTCGGTTCTGCAATGGAGGTGTAATATCTCATCACGGAATATCTCATCGCAGAAATTTGCGAGGTTGGAGTATCGAGAAGTTGGAGTATTGCGAAGTTGGAGTATTAAAATAAAGGCCATTGACCCATTCCCTTCATCTGAGTCGTTTATGGTTGTTGCAATTGTGTATTTGGCCCTAGGCGCTGCGTTTTTGCTGGTGATCCCGGCAGGTATCTATGTCTATCTCAATGCGCGCATGTACACTGCGGGCTCCATTGAGCGGTTGATTGCCTACTTTTTTGTCTTCATGTTTTTTCCCGGTATGCTGTTGCTTAGCCCGGTTCTGAATCTGCGTCCACTGCCCCGTGCGATCGAAGAATAGGCGGGCCTGGGGAACGTCCATCCCCGATTCAACACCTGAATCCACACCCGCATTAACACCTGAACTCAGATCTGAATCCACACCCTTTACCCATTAGTCAAAGTTAAACACCATGCGAAGGCTCGACGTTCTGTGGATTGGTCTCGGGCTATGGGGGGGGGGGCGCTTGTCTACGGCGTTTTTGTGGGGATCGGACTGGACTCGCTGGACGCGGGCGTTTGGAGCCAAGTGATTCTGATTGGGGTAGTTTTGGCTTGGACTTCGACCTATCTTTACCGCGCCGTCACCCAAAAGATGACCTATCACCAGCAGCTCCAAGCCTACGAGGATGCGATGCTGCAAAAGCGCCTCGAGTCCATGTCTTCGGAGGAAATCGCGGCGCTGCAGGCGGAAGTTGAGGCCGAACGAACCCAGCAAGCCCAGGCCGGGCCAGAGTCCGATAAGATGGGGTCTGCTTAGATTTTGCCTCTGGTTCCAAGGCCAAGGTTTTGGACTGCTGAGCGGATACCTGCTTTGGGCATCTGCCCCAACGGCCTGAACGGATGCCCTACCCCTGACGAGATTCGAATGACTCTAATTGCCGAGCGACTTGCTGCGTTGCGATCGCACCATCAATGCGCCCTCATCGCCTTCCTCACTGCCGGGGATCCAAACCTTGCCACCACAGAACAAGCACTGCTCGCCCTCGATCAAAATGGCGCAGATATTCTGGAGCTCGGCGTCCCTTACTCCGATCCGCTGGCAGACGGCCCTGTGATCCAGGCGGCGGCGACTCGGGCACTGGTCGGTGGGACCCAGCTCGATGATGTGCTGGCCATGGTAGCGCGTCTCACCCCTCAACTCCGGGCTCCCATCGTGCTGTTTACCTACTACAACCCCATTTTGAACCGGGGGCTAGAGGCTTTCTTGGATGCCGTTGCCCAGGCTGGTGTCAAGGGACTCGTGGTGCCAGACTTGCCCCTAGAGGAGTCTGATGCCCTGCTGGCGGCCACCGCTGAGCGGGAGATTGACCTGATTTTATTGGTGGCTCCCACCAGTTCGGAGGCGCGAATTGAGGCGATCGCCCAACGCTCCCAGGGATTTATCTACCTCGTCAGCGTCACTGGCGTCACCGGGATGCGCGAAGCCGTCCAGAGCCGCGTTCAAGCGCTGTTGGGCAAACTGCGCCAGGTGACAGACAAGCCCATTGGCGTGGGCTTTGGCATCTCTGGGCCGGAGCAGGCCAAGCAGATGCGCGACTGGGGCGCAGATGCCGTGATTGTGGGCAGCGCCTTTGTCAAACGGCTCGCCGACCTCGACGACCCTGAGCCTGTCGCGACCCTTGGCCAGTTTTGTAAAAGCCTAAAAGCTGCGATTGAATAAATCCGAGAACCCCCTAAACCCGAGAACAACCCCTAAACCCGAGAACAACACCATGGCTAAATATGTGATGTGGGGTCATTACTGTGAAGATGTCCTGGAAAGGCGGGTTCCCCACCGCCAAGCACACCTAGAGGGGCTGGCCGAACAAAAGCAGGCTGGGTTACTGGTCACCCTCGGCCCGACGGAAGACCTATCGATGGTGTTCGGCATCTACGAAGCGGCAGACGAGACAACGGTGCGTCGGCTGGTGGAAGCGGATCCCTACTGGAAACATGGCATTTGGACCGAGTATGAGGTGCGGGCTTGGATTCAAGCCTTTTAGGGTCAGGATCTTGAAATTGATTTTGATTTTTTCTCTGAATTTTTGAGCGGAGATTTTCCCTTAGAAAAGCCTAAGACCTTACTCTTGCTCATGCGCTTTATGACGGGATTGCGCGATCGATTTGCTCACTTAAGTTGCAATGATATGATGGCCGCAAAGAATGAGCCTGAGTTTTTGCAGTCGCAGATAGATATCGTAAAACCTATGGCAAACGCCCACTCTCATGCTCCCGTTTCCCCTGTAGTCCTGGTCATTTTGGATGGCTGGGGATATCGGGAGGAGTCGGACGGAAACGCGATTTTGAAAGCCAAGAGTCCCGTGATTGATAGCCTCTGGGCTGCCTATCCACACACCCTGATTCAGGCTTCAGGAAAAGATGTTGGGTTGCCTGCCGGGCAGATGGGGAATTCCGAGGTCGGTCATCTCAATATTGGTGCTGGGCGTGTCGTCGCTCAGGAACTGGTGCGGATTAGCGAGGCCGTGGAGGACGGATCCCTGCTGCACAATCCCACCCTGGTGGAGTTGTGTCGGGATCTGCGCGATCGCCAAGGCAAGCTCCACCTCATCGGCCTCTGTTCCGATGGCGGAGTCCATTCCCATATTGAGCATTTGCTGGGACTGATCGATTTGGCTAAGACCGAGGGCCTTGGTGAGGTCTGCGTCCACGCCATCACCGATGGACGAGACACCAGGCCCACGGCAGCAAAAGGGTTTCTCGAGACCCTACAAGTCCATCTCGACCGGGTGGGGGTGGGCCGTATCGTCACCTTGTCGGGTCGGTATTATGCGATGGATCGCGATCGCCGCTGGGATCGCACCCAAAAAGCCTACGACGTGCTGACGGATGGGGGTGAGGGTAATGGACAGTCCGTCCTAGCAGCCCTACAAGCGTCCTACGACGCAGGCCACGCCGACGAGTTCGTGCTGCCGGTTCGCTTGGCGGCGGGTGCGATCGAGGCCGGCGACGGTGTCATTTTCTTCAACTTCCGCCCAGACCGTTCGCGGCAACTCACAGCAGCCTTTATTGACCCAGCTTTTCAAGGGTTTGAGCGGCAGCTGATCCCCAATCTTGGATTTGTGACCTTCACCCAATACGACGAGTCGCTGCCCGCCAACGTCGCCTTTGCTCCCCAAACCTACGGCAACATTCTGGGCGAGGTGATTTCGAAACAGGGCTTGAAACAATTTCGGGCCGCCGAAACGGAAAATATCCCCACGTCACCTACTTTTTCGATGGTGGCGTCGAGAAACAGTTCGAGGGCCAGGATCAGCGCTTAGTCTGCAGTCCCCAGGTGCCGACCTACGATCGCGCCCCTGCCATGTCGGCTCGAGAGCTAACCGAAGTGGTGATTGAGGCGATCGAAACCCGGCAATATTCACTCATCGTGATGAACTACGCCAATCCGGACATGGTCGGTCACACCGGCAACCTCGAAGCCGCTGTGGTTGCCATTGAAGTCGTCGATGAATGCGTCGGCAAACTGATGGCCAGCATCGCAAAGGCTGGAGGAACTGCGATTATTACCGCTGACCACGGCAACGCCGAGTACATGCGCGACGAGGACGGCAATCCTTGGACGGCCCATACCTCCAACCAAGTGCCCTTTATTTTGGTCGAGGGCGAGGGGCGCAAAATTCCGGCCCATGGCACTGATGTGCAGCTGCGCGAGAATCGCCGTCTATCGGACATCGCACCGACGATTTTGGAAATCCTACAGATTCCCAAAACCTGAGGAAATGACAGGCCAATCGATCATCCAGCCGTTGGCCGTGGAGATGAAGCGGAACCGAACGCCGGTGCGGCTGGGGTCTCTCTAGTCTGCTGAGCAGGCCAGATTTGGGTAATGGCCCTCTCCCTGTAGGGGTCTGTACCCACCCTTCCCGCCTGTGCCCAGCGTCCAGTAAGCTGTATAAAAGCCACGTTCTCGCAAGCCGCATTTTTGTAAACAACGTTCTCTTAACACTGCCATGTCGCCGACCACCATTCTTGACATTATTTGGCTGATTGCGGCCATTGGTTTAATTATTTTTATTCTGCTTCATAGCCCCAAGGGAGACGGGATCGGAGGCATTGGCGGACAGGCCCAGCTTTTTACCAGTACCAAAAGCGCCGAAACGGCCCTCAACCGGATTACGTGGACGCTATTTGCGGTGTTCGTCAGTTTGACGGTGGTGCTGTCGTCGCCTCGGTTTGGTCTGACAGCCATTCTCAATAGTTTTCATTCGGCGACTTGATTCCGATGCGACGCGAGGGCAGCGGAGCTTGGCGAAGCCAATCGCGCACCCAATTCCGAACTCTCGCCTGGGTTGGGCTGTTGGTCTTAAGCGGGTTGCTGGTTCTGGTTGGGCCACTGGGAGGTCAACCTTTGGCGGCGGGCCGTAATCCAGCGGCCAGCAATGTTGCGGCGGGTGGCTTGGGCACGAACGACTATTTTGACGCCATCCAGCCCAGCCCCCAGGGGTATCTGATCTGGCCTCAGCGACCTATCCAGGTTTATGTGGAGCCGATCGCCGCAGTCAACAGCGCAGCCGCGCAACAATCTCGCCGCTGGGTTGATGCGGTGAATGGGGCGATCGCCGATTGGAGCCCCCAAATTGCCCTCAGCCTCACCCCCGATCGCGACCAAGCAAACATCCGCGTGCTGCGCTCCGCACCGCCGTTGCAGTGGCCTCCCAGCGGATCTCGGGCCAGGCACGCCGAAACGCGATTTCAAATTTTCTGGCGAGTGAACGACGTGGGTAAGCGTTGCTTCTGGCATCAGCAGACGGTGTTTCTGGGCGATCGCCAAGGCCCAGAGCTACTGCGCGGTACGGCCCGCCATGAGTTGGGCCATGCCCTTGGCCTTTGGGGCCACAGCCCTGACCCCCGTGATGCACTCTACGCAGCTCAGGTCGGCATTCCGCCGCAAGTTTCCGATCGCGACATCAATACGCTCAAGCGGCTCTATCAGCAGCCCACCGGGGCGCGTTGTTTGGGGCCCTAAACTCCCAGCTAAACCCTCAGAAAAAAACTCTGGAACGACCTATGGATCCTGAGAACCCTTCGTCTTCTGATACAGTCCCCTCGAACACAGGCCCCTCGAACACAGGCCCCTCGAATACAGGCCCCTCGAATACAGGCCCCTCGAATGTCGCTTCTAATAACGCCGCTCGCTCTAGTGTCGATCTGGGTTCTGCTGCCCAGAATTTGCATCCAGAACCTGTGCGCCGGGCTCGCGCCTCAATTACGGCCCTTACGTCATTGTTCGAGGATCCCTTGACACTCAAGCCCCGCGTTAGACCCGAAGCTGGGATGGGTGAGATGGCGGTCGATGAGAGTACAGACGATGAGAGTACAGACGACGGAAGAGTAGCCAATCAGCGGATCGCAGAGGAAATAACGGATTCCCGGAGCAGGGATTCTACCGACTCCTTAGACAGCGCCTTGCTCACCACCCGTCCGGGAAGACCGAGGATTGAAGTTTCGGGAGCAAAGATATTAGGGACGAAGATATCGGAAACAAAGGGTTCGGACACAAATATATCGGGTGCCGAGGTATCGAGTATTGATGCGATCGCCCCATCTGCGATCGACCTGTCTGCAACTGATCCGACCGTCACCGCTCCAGCTGCCTCCGAAGCGATCGCTTCCGAGCCCACTGCAGGCCCCCCCCCGAGCCCCCGACTGACCCAACGCCCCTTCCAACAGGAACCGAGCCCCAAGCATCATCGTTTGCCCCGCATCAACCAGCACAAACTCAGCCAGCACAAACTCAGCCAGCACAAACTCAGCAAGTACAAATTAAGCGCCATGACCACCACCTCGGCCTAGTCTTCCCGCCAGAACAGACGGCTGCCAATCCAGAGGTCATGGTCGATTTTGTGGATTCCGAACTCTGGCAACAGCTCCAGCAACGCCTCAGCGGCGGCGAACGCTTCTGGGAACCCGGTACCTCGGTGCACCTCAATGCCCAAAATCATCTGCTCGACAGTCGCCAACTGCAGGAATTGGGCGAAGCGCTCGATCGCTACGACCTCAAACTCACGCGCATTGCCACGAGTCGTCGTCAAACCGCTGTTGCCGCCGCCACCGCCGGTTTTTCCATTGACCAAGGCTCAGAGCTACCACAGCTATTAACCCTTTCCGAGGACAAAACGACTGGGGGCAAGACCCTGACCGCAGAACCGCTCTATCTCCAGACCACCGTCCGATCGGGGGCCGAAGTGCGCCATCCCGGCTCAGTGATTATCATGGGCGACCTCAATCCTGGCAGCTCGGTGGTGGCCGATGGCGACATCCTGATTTGGGGACGGTTGCGAGGGGTCGCCCATGCCGGAGCCGCTGGCAACAAAGGGAGCATCATTTTGGCACTCAAGCTAGAGCCGACCCAGTTGCGCATTGCCGATTCCTTGGCCCGCGTTCCTCAAACTGCCCAAGGCCCCACCCGCCCAGAGGTCGCCTATGTGACCGCAAAAGGCGATATTCGGATTACAGAAGCGGCGGGTTTCACTCGCCCCTATCGCTAGAAATGCTGTGGAGGATGGCTAGGGAAAACTCACAAAAGTTGCATCGTAAGGGATAATGAGTCGCAAATTACATCTGAGCACTCGCGTTTCATGAGCCGCGCCATTGTTGTAACCTCCGGCAAAGGGGGCGTTGGTAAGACAACGACATCTGCCAATCTCGGGATGGCCCTGGCCCGCCTGGGTCATGCGGTCGTGGTGATTGATGCTGACTTCGGCCTCAGAAACTTAGATTTGCTCCTGGGTTTAGAAAATCGAGTGGTTTATACGGCCCTGGATGTTTTGGCGGGCCACTGTCGATTGGATCAAGCGTTGGTGAAGGACAAACGCCAGCCCAAGCTGGCACTGCTGCCAGCTGCCCAAAACCGCACTAAGGAATCGGTGAATGCGCGCCAGATGCGGCAAATTGTGAGGGCGCTGGCAACTCGATATCAATACATTTTGATTGATTGCCCAGCGGGGATTGAGATGGGCTTCCGCAACGCGATCGCCCCTGCCACCGAAGCTCTTGTGGTCACCACTCCAGAAATTTCTGCTGTGCGTGACGCCGATCGCGTGGTGGGCTTACTCGAGGCCCACGGCATCAAACGGATTAATTTGATCATTAACCGTATCCGTCCCTCCATGGTCAAGGCCAACGACATGATGTCAGTGGAAGATGTTAAGGAAATTTTGTCGATTCCGCTGATTGGCATTGTGCCGGATGACGAGCAGGTGATTGTCTCTACCAACAAAGGGGAGCCCCTGGTGTTGGCCAAGGAAATGTCCTTTGCAGGCACGTCGTTCAACAATATTGCTCGACGTTTGGAAGGTCAGCAGGTTAAGTTTCTTGACTTGAACGAGATGAATCCTGGATTCCTCACCAAATTGCGAAAGTTTTTTACAAGCAAATAGTCCTGGCTTGATCCTCTCCGTCAGCTGCCCTATCCCGCGAGTCAACCATGCTTTCTGATCTGATCGATCGCCTCTTTAACCGTTCTAGCCCCAAGAGCCGCAGCGAAGTCAAGCGCCGGCTCCAGAAGCTGTTGGCCCACGACCGCACCACGCTTTCTCCCAAGGAATTAGAAGACATTCAACGGGAAATCATGGAAGTCGTTTCGCGCTATGTGGAATTGGATCAAGAGGGGCTGGAGTTTGTCTTGGCCAGTGATCAGCGATTAACTTCCCTGGTGGCTAATCTACCCATTCGGCGGATTAAGGGGGAGAGTAAGGATGACGCAGCCAAACGGGTGGTCGACATGCCGCAGGATGAGCCGGGCGATGAGCAGGTACCCGAGAATATGACATTGGATGAGGCAGAGTCTGGGGAGAGGGCGATCCTTCGGAGCTTGGCAGAGCCAATCGCAAATTCCAGCACCAAGAAGATGGATGCCCCAAAAAGATGGGCACCCTCAAAATGAGCGCCTCGTCTGAGATAGACGATGACGATGACATCTTCAGACTAGAGCTAGAGGCCGATGTTGTCCCCGCTGGCGACAGCCAGGGTTAAGACGCATACCGTGGGGACAAACCGCTGTTCGTCCAGCTTTTGCGAAGCCTTTATCGCTGGATTCACACTAGAATTCAGCAATGCTGTCACCAGAATCCAGCAGTCACCAGAATCAGGAAATCACCAGAATCAGGAAATCACCAGAATCAGGAAATCGCCAATTCCTGAATCGCAAGCCATTCGCCTTTGTTCCCGAGCACACCTTGGGCTAGACGCGCACTGCACTGCTGTAATGTGCGCTCCAGCTCGCCAATGCGGATCGGTTTCGTCAGGTAACCATTCATCCCCACCTGACGGCAGCGCTGTTGGTCTTCTAGGGTGGCGTAGGCGGTCAGCGCAAAGATCCAAGGACTTGGCTGGCCCGGAAATTTTTCCGCATTGAGGGGCCAGCCACCCCGAATTTTCTCGACGGCACTGAGGCCATCAAGCTCCGGCATTTCCAAATCCATCAAGACCGCATCATAGAGTTGATTGGTCAGGGCTTCGATCGCCTCCCAACCATTGGAAGCCGCGTCCACTTGGTGGCCAAATTTCTCCAGCAGCTTGATGGCCACCATTTGATTCAACTTGCTATCTTCGACGAGCAAAATCTTCAGTTGCGTGGGGCGAGAGAGCGACAGGAGGGAAAGGGGGCGATCGCAAAATTCCCAGGTATAAGACCCCAGCCGAAGTCGATCCGCATCCCTTAGCGGCCTAGGCTGGTGAGCCAGCAGCAGCTCATCGTTACAGTAGGTGCCATTGGCGCTGCCAATATCCTGAATTGCGTAGCCATCACTTTGCCGCAAAATCTGGGCATGGTAGCGAGAGGTCGATTTGTCTGCCAGCACAACATCATTGTCGCTGGCACGCCCCAGGGTTAGCAAAGCAGCCTCGAGTTTGACAATTTTCTCCTGGGGCTGAACATCTGGCTTGGGAGCCTCGCCGCCACTAATCGTCGGGAACATTTCATCGCCCCCCTGCCGAACCGGAGCCGTGATCTCCCGCAGATAGCCCAGCAGCATTTGGGAGGACTCCCGGTGCTGGGCCGTCGGCTGGCTAAGTGTGAGTGCAAACGCAAACGTCGTGCCCTGACCCAGCTCACTATTCACCCAAATTTTTCCCCCCATCAGCTCTGTCAGCCGACGGCAGATCGAAAGCCCCAGGCCAGTTCCGCCATAGCGCCGGGTGATTGAAGCATCCGCTTGGCTAAAAACTTGAAACAACTGTGCCTGCTTCTGGGGTGCAATGCCAATACCTGTGTCTTGCACCGAGAACATAAGGGGATAGGACAAGGCTTCAGCCTCGTCTACCGGAATGGTGCCCAGTTGATCGTCAGCGAAGCTAGGATTAGGTGCATAGTCAACCCGCACCGTTACTGAGCCGGACTCCGTAAACTTAATCGCATTGCCGACCAAATTAATCAAAATCTGGCGAATCCGTGCAACATCACCGACCAGCTGCGCCGGAATGCCTGCTGCAATCTCATAGGAGAGGTCGAGGTTTTTGCCGCGCGCCTTAATTTTGAACAAATCCAGCACGGCCTGCAAACAAGCCTTGAGTTCAAAGACCGCTGGATCGAGATCCAATTTACCCGACTCAATTTTAGAGAGATCGAGAATGTCATTGATAATGCTGAGCAACGCTTCACTGCTGCTACGAATGGTGGCGACGTAGTCTCGCTGCTCTGAGGTCAGCGCCGTATCCGAGAGCAAAATCGTCATGCCCGTGATGGCGTTGAGTGGCGTACGAATTTCATGGCTCATGGTCGCCAAGAACTCGGTTTTGGCCCGGTTGGCATCCTCGGCAGCCTGCATGGCTTGGCGCAGTCTCTCTTCGGTTGAGCCTAGGCCTATCTCTAAAGCCGGATCTGAACTCGAATCTGAGCCTGAATCTAAGTCAGAATTTAAGCCTGAATCTAAGTCAGAATTTAAGCCTGAATCTAAGAATTGATCCAAGGATGGATCCTTAGATGGATCCAAGGGAGGCTTAACGGCTGCTGGGTGAGAAGCGGGAGGCATCGTTCTGGGGATCCTTTTAGGACTGCCGGGAGGCATTTCTTCAGCTTTAAAGTGCCCGCTCAAGAAGCGGGGAAGAACAGTGGAATATTTTTCGTGAGATCAATGAAGGTTAAGGCTTACCGCATTTTGAGGACATAGAGACCCGCAGAGCGGGCCGATGCGTGAGAGGATAGACTGAGATAAAGATCGACGCAATGAGCAATTCGCCCTCCACCTTGGCAGTTTTATTAGAGTCTCTTCGGGCAGACGCGGTGGGGCCAAAGGTGCGTTCGCAGATTCGTTCGCAAATTTATTTCAAATCTTCCCTGACGGCACTCTCCCATGCCATGGAAGATCAGGCGATGGCCAGTGATGACCAACCGCTCATCATTGCCACATTTCAGCAGGAGCGGTTCTATCGCCAGGAAGCGCATCGCTACGAACGGATCGCGACTCAAAGTCCCCAAGTGTATGTGATGGCGGCTCCGGAGGCGGAGTTTGTCAATTCATCGGGTGCGTATGAAACCGTTGCCTTTGCGCCGACCGATAGTTTGAGTCAGGAGTGGAATTTGGTGGTGATTGGCGATCGCTACGCCAGTTGCCTCGTTTGCGAGGAGCGTCAAGTCAAACCTTCCGCCACGGCCCAGCATGTGGATCCCAGTCGTCGATTTGAAGGAATTTGGACGTTCGATCGCGGTTTCAGTATTCAAGCTGCTAACTTTTTGCTCGAGCGGATTCTGTACTATCGTCCTGAGCTGAGGGAGAAAGTGCGGATTGCTCAAATGAATCTGGCCCAAAATCCTGAAAATATTGCCGGTCTGGCGACCCCTGGCCCCTTTGCAGAGCGGCTGGTGACTTATCTTCAGGCCGGTCAGTACAAATTGCTGAAGGCCTATCGGGCCATTGCCGAAAAGGAGCGCCGGGAGAGCTTGGTCAATTCGATCGCGACGGCGGTGCGTCAATCTTTGGATCCGGAGGCGGTGTTCCAAATGACGGTGCAGGAATTGGGAGAGGCGATGGGGGCCTGCCGCTGTCTCATTTATCCGTGCCGAGCCGATGATGCCAGTGTGACGCTCCACCACGAATATTTGGGCCGAAATGTGACGCCTCTGGCAGGCCAAACGCTTGCGCTCAAAAACCACCGTCTGTTTCAGGAGGCGGTGCGACAAGAGACGCCGATTTATCTCGAGCAGGTGGCCTATGACCCCCGACTGAAGCGCTCTGAGCTGTTGAGGAATTGGGCAGAGCAAGCTGACATCAAAAGCTGGCTGATCGTACCGCTTTTGCATCAAGGGGAGCTGTTGGGCATTGTGGAGCTCCATCGCTGCGGGGGTGAGAGTTGTGGTGAGGCAAGGCCTTGGTCAGATACAGATTTAGCGCTGGTGGAGGCGATCGCCCCCCAAATCAGTGTGGCCTTTATCCAGGCGCGGGCCTATGCTGACCTCGCTGACTTGAATCAGCAACTAGAAGCCCTAGAGCAGACCCGGTATAACTTGACGGCGATCGTCGGCCACGAATTACGCACGCCCCTCGCCACCGTCAAGATTTGTTTGGAAAGCTTAGCCAGTGAGCCAGATATGTCTTTAGAGGTACGCCAGGTGATGCTGAATACGGCCCTGGGCGACGCGGAGCGACTGCGGCAACTGGTACAGGACTTTCTGACGCTATCTCGGTTGGAGGGGGGCCGGGTTCAGCTGCAAACCGAGTCCATCTCGATTCAAGACTGTGTCAGTTTGGCCCTGAGCAATATCAACGCCCGCCGAGCCAAAACGCTGCTACCGGATATTTGTAACGAGATTTCCGAGGATCTGCCCTTGGTCGAGGGGGACGGAGAGCGGCTGGTGGAGGTATTGGCCAAGCTCCTGGACAATGCCTGCAAGTTTACGGAGTCGGAGGGCAAGGTGACGATTCGAGCTCAATCGTTTGACCCGAAAATGCTAGAAGTGACGATCGCAGACAATGGCCGTGGCATCGACCCCGATCGCCTCGAGACGATTTTTGAACGGTTTTACCAAGAGGAAGGGGCGCTGCGGCGCACGGCAGGCGGCACGGGATTGGGGCTGGCCATTTGTCGTCAGATTATCAAACGGTTAGGGGGGAAAATTTGGGCCGAGTCCGCAGGCCCGGATCAAGGCACCCAGTTCCATTTCACGTTGCCCATTGCCCAAGCGGAGCTGCCCGATTTTGACGGGCACTGAGGGCACATCACTTCAGGACATGCCAAACCAGCCAGTGGGGATAATGGAACGTCCTATCGGGATTGGCAATACAGACAAGAGTTGCAACGATTGGCCAAAGCGCCAGCAAGGGCCCATACACGACCAAAGGCACCGCCAAGACAATTAACAGCGGAGAAATGGAGCCACTCCCCATGAAGCTCAGGGCCGCCAAGAATCCCCCCGCAAACATCAGTACCGCCACGACCACCATCGTAATCGCATAGTTCGTCGCTTCCTTGGCGTTTTCCTTGGCGATCGAATCCGTGGCCACGCAATAGATCGCCACTGGAATACTGAGCCGCATCAGATTGAGCAGCAGGGCGATTCCTGCGGGAAAAAGTGCATAGATGATCCAGGCAAACAAAAAGGTTAAGACGCCATGGCTGAGGGCAGATTGGATCACGGGTGTGTAGTCATTCGGCACCCGGTGAGCCGCCGCTGGGTTGGGCTGATAGCGGGTCGGAATCGGTAGCCCGTTGCTGGGAGGGTCGTAGCGAATGCCGGATACAGAAGCCTGAATGGATGAATCCAAGGGCGAATGTATCGACGAATCCATCGATGAATCCATCGGCGAATCCATCGGCGAATCCATCGATGAATTTATCGACGAATCCATCGGCGAATTCATCGGCGAATCAACGACAGCATCGGTAGATTTTGGATTTTGGGTCAGCTCGGCTGGAGGCGTGATGCGGTTGAGAAATTGTTTGCCCCAGATGCTGATGTCGTCGCGATCGCTCCCCATCATGGCTTTGCCTAAGGCGATCGCCTTAGCCAGCTCTCCTTCCGCCTGGTAGGCCTTGGCCAGCGTCATCTGGATACGCCCACAGTCTGCGGAACGAGGATTGAGGTGATTGTTCAGGGGCTCTAGGAGCGCAATGACTTGGCCATTGTCCCCGTGTCGAAAGCATTGTAGCGCTTGGCTGATGCTCTCTTTGACTACTGTGGGATCTAGATCGCTTAGGCCCGGAACAAGTGCACCCACTGCCGGGATCGTGTCCTGAATCGCCGGAATCGTGTCCTGGATCGCCGGAATCGCTCGGTTTGCCCAAGCTTGCACATCTGGAACACGGCTTGCGGCCATTTTCAGACAAATTGCCAGCGCGAGTTCGGCCTGCTCGGCCTTTACGTAGGCTTGTACAAGCCACTTATGACCCTGAAAATAGGCAGGTGAGTTGGGTTCAATTGAACTTTCGCAAAATGCCTGGAGTGATGGGATCGCCGCAGTATAATCGCCCTGCCTGAGGGCGGCGGCTCCATCCTTGAGCCAAAGAGATGGAGTGGACATCGAAAAGCTTGAATAAACAGCACGAACGGTGTTCCGAATCTAAACTTAAGGTGCCCAAACTTACTGCTACAGGATCTAAGTGGCCTCGATACGATGCCTGAACAGATTTCTGGACAGACGCCTAAACAGATGACTAAACAGATTGCTGACAACATGCCAATGAGCCTGCTCCAAGCGATTATTTTCGATGTAGATGGGACGCTTGCAGATAATGAGCGCGATGGCCATCGCATCGCTTTTAATCAAACATTTTCAGCCGCCGGTCTCGACTGGATTTGGTCGGAACGCGACTATGGCAAATTGGTTGAAATTGGTGGCGGCAAGGAGCGAATTCGTCACTATATGGCGACAAGGGATATGACCATAAGGGATATAGCTATGAGGGGCAAGACAGAATCCCAGAGCAAATCTAAAGAAACCTTAGAAGAGATCTTGAAGGAACAAGAGCAAGCTGATCTTCGAGTAAAAATATCCGACCGATTCGGCGACCCAGCCAGGACAGAGGAGCTGGAACTCGATACCTGGGTTCAGCAGCTCCATGGCGTCAAAATGAATCTTTACCAACAGTTGATCGCAGAGCGACGGATTCCGTTGCGGCCCGGCGTTTTGCGGCTGCTGCAAGAATGTCGGCAAGCTGGGGTGAGGCTGGCGATCGCCACCACCAGCGCCCTCCCCAGCGCCCTTGCCCTCATCGAAACCATTGCTCCCGATGCCCCCGACTGGTTTGAGGTGATCGCGGCAGGCGATATTGTTCCAGCCAAAAAACCATCTCCCGAGATCTATCAGTACGCTTTACAACAGTTGCAACTCCCCGCATCGGTCTGCTGGGCGATCGAAGACTCTGAAGTGGGTGCACGGGCGGCGATCGCGGCAGGCCTCCCCACTTTGATCACCGTCAATGACTATACCCGTCAAGCAGACTTTTCGGGGGCGACTCTGGTGCTGAGCGATTTGGGAGAGCGCGATCGCCCGATCCAAGTGTTGGGAGGCACGGCGGCTGGGCAGGTAAAGGATGGGTCTTGGGTCGATTTGGCGTTGTTGCGCAGGATTCTTTGGAGCTCAGCGGCACCGAATTAGCGGCCTTGGCCAACGGCTGAAATTTCAAAATCGTCGAAGTCAATGTGGACATTCTTTGGGGTGGCGTAGTCGGCGGTGCCACCGCCAAAAAAGCTGAGACATAAACGCCATCGATCTTGAGTTTGTCGGTGGTGCGAAAGCGCAGATTTTGTTGATTTAAAACCAGCTTGTTATCGAGCCATACTTTTAGGGAGCCATTATTCGATTTGGGATCATTCAAAATCACCTCCTGCTTGAGGTTGTACCAAACACCTGGCTTAAATTCCCAGTTTCCTTGGCCGAGAGATGTTCCATACGTTTGACTGGTGGGTAAATAGGCATAGACCTCGCCTTTGCCGCTCTCACGCCACATAAATCGGGTTGAAAAACCGTCGCTGCCGTCGGGGATATAACCACCACTGGGAGCCGTTCCACCATAGAGACCGGGTAGTTTTCCACCTTTGACAAAGTCAAAGTTTTCGGAAAACCGCAGTCGATAACTGAGCTGGAGTCGGTCAGCAGGGGCTTGCTGGAAATGATCCAAAAACTCGCCACCTCCCACAGGACGCCCCGCCTTTTGGGTCACTTCAGGACTGGCTGAACCTGCGGGCAAACTCACTCTCAAGACCTTATTCGTCGAGGGTATTAGCCCTGTGGATGCTGGCTGGACGATGCTCTCAGTCCGAATCGAAAAGTTCTTTTGGCCCCAGACCCGCTCCAAGTCTTGAGTCACGAACCCGCTGCTGCCCACCGACTGGTAGCGCTCTTCGAGCTGGGTGTTCATGGACGGAAGGGTTCGTTTCGCGTCAAATTCCATGATGCCGCGATATTGGGCAGAACTGCTGACATCATTCCATCGGGAAAGACCCCCATAGCTGAGGACAGCGTAATCTTCTCCCTTCGCGGCTGGATGGTTATTGGGTTGGCCAGGTGCCCAATTCCGGTAGGTTAGAGCATCGCCGTTGGCCCAGCGGAAGCTGCCCTCTTGGTCATGATCGCTGAGGCCGATCCAAAGGGATTCGCTGTTGCCAAAGGTTCGTCGCAGCCAAGCCTCTTCCGCTGCGTCGTTAATAGCGACCAAGTGGCCGCCTAGACGAAAGGCTTCTAATTGGGCTTCGACCCAAGTTTTGGCGGCGGTGAGTTGATAGTGCTTGCCGCCGTAGGTACCCTCATTAGGATTGGCCGCGTTTGCAGTCGCCGGAGCGGGGTTGAGCGGGGTTGGATTGGCCGGACTGTTGGCAGATTGTCGGGGGCGATCGCGGATCAGCTCTGGCCCCATCAAAGGTTTTGACCCACTTGGGGAGGCCAGTTGCCCAAGCAGCTGCGGGCCGTTGAACACATCATTCAAACCGCTCTCTTGCGACATATTCATGGAAATTGTCCTATCACCGAGTGCTTCAAATACAGCCGCGACAGGCACGGCATCGTCAGTCTCGGCAGATGCAGCCTGAATCTTGACTTGAAGCCCTGACAGATACAGCCTCTAATCAGCAGACCACTTTATGTATAGTCGTTGCTCAAGCAAATCAAGGAACTGTGTGCTTATCTCGTTCAAAATTTAACACTGTTGCCAGAGACCCTAATTATCCCTTTTTTGATGTTTATAATTGTTTATTTTTGAGTTAAAGTACCGAACAATTTATCTTTAACTCGAGAATTTGAGATGCTTGAAAAACATTTCAGATGCAACTCAATCCCTTTCAGGGAAAGACATTTAAACGTTCTTTCAGTATTGAAGGCTACGCGTCAGCTCTAACGCAAGCCCTCCAATTAAGTCCACAACTCAGCTTGCCTTGGCATGAACTTGATTGTGGACTTAATACGGAAGATGCTGGGCAGCATGTCATGTTTTCTAGAGGATAACTTTAGAAAGATGAGACGGTAGGAAGTCGCTGCGATCGCCGCTGTCTTTTCTGATTCAGGGCCGAGTTTTATGAATAAACCTCTTGCATGAAAAAAATAGCCCCCTCATCCCCCAGCCCCTTTCACGCTCATAATTTCATGCTCATAATTTCATGAATATAATTTGGCGCGACTGATTTAAGGGATGTTTGTCGTAGGGACGAACCGCTGTTCGTCCGGCTTTTGCTCATCGTATAGGGGAAATGTCTTCCAGCGCTGCGACCCAGCGGCAGCATCTGGCTCGCCGATCTGGGGAATGGCCAGTCGCCAGCGGATCACATCCGTTTTCGTTGACTGCTGTGACGGTGGCTGTTGTTGTAAGTACACATCGAAAATGTTTTGGGCTTGCTGGTAGCGCTTGCCCGGAAATTTGACCTCGGCGTCGTATTGACCCTGAATCCGATAGGCGCTCAACCCCTCAATGCGCAGCGGGGTTTGCTCACTAACGGACACATGCTGAATCTTAAACGTGGGCACCGGCGTGCGAAGCTGCTGGCTGAGAGCCTGCTGGGTTTGGGCAAATTCTAGGGCGATCGCCCGAGTCACGAGCTTGGTCTTGGGCCCCTTCGCGCCGCAACCGGTCAAAAATAAGAGGGCAAAACCCAGGATGAGTCCCGATTTCAGCAGTTTTAGGAGTCGCGATCGCAGCATCACCTTCATCCCCAATAAATCCCATCCTCCAGCTTAGGCCCAGACGACCGGTGTCTTCAAGGGGGTATGGTAATTTTGCAATGCTTTGCTAAAGACACCATGACCAAGAATTTAGGACTAAGCCCAGCTCTTTACGCTTATTTGCAAGATCACTCGGTGCGAGAGCCCGAGGTTTTGACCCAATTGCGGGCCGAAACCCAGGGTTTGCCTGGAGCCGAAATGCAGATTGCGCCGGAGCAAGGTCAATTTATGGCTCTCCTGGTGCAGCTTCTGGGTGCGAGGCGGACGCTGGAGGTGGGTGTCTTTACTGGCTACAGTGCCTTGGTGGTGGCGTTGGCCCTACCGGAGGATGGGCAGGTGATCGCCTGTGATGTGGATCCAAACACGGGGGCGATCGCCCAGCGCTACTGGCAAGCGGCTGGAGTCGCTGACAAAATTGACTTCCGCCTCGGCCCAGCCCTGGAAACCCTAGATCAACTTTTGGCAGACGGACAGGCCGGAACCTTCGACTTTGCCTTCATCGATGCGGACAAGCGCAATTACCCTCATTATTACGAGCGGTGTTTGCAATTGGTGCGCGTCGGGGGGCTGGTGGCGATCGACAATGTGCTCTGGTCTGGACGGGTTGCGGCGGAGGCGACCACAGACGACCCGAGTACGGCGGTGATTCGAGCGTTTAATGCCCAGGTTTATCAAGATGAACGGGTGAGCTTGAGTATGGTGGCGATCGCCGATGGTCTAACCCTGGCCCTGAAGCGCTAGCCAGAAAAATCCACCACTGGACGAACGGCGGTTCGGCCCTACGGTTTTTTCATGACATGAATTGAGTCGTTAAATTTGCAAGTTTCACCATGATCGGCTTTCTCAACGGCACCATCGTCGGCGTTCAACGCCTCAGCAACCGCGTCATTCTCCTGATGAATGTGGGCGGTGTCGGCTACGAAGTTCAAATTGTGCCACGTTTGATGCAGACACTTCCCAGCGCTGGGGATGAATGCCAGGTCTTTACCCACCTACAGGTGCGCGAAGACCAGTGGACGCTATTTGGCTTTGCATCACTGGCAGAGCGAGACTTGTTTCGACAACTGATTAGCGTTAGTGGCATTGGCGCGCAGATGGCCATTGCACTATTGAATACACTGGAGCTGACGGAGCTGGTGCAGGCGATCGTCTCCAGCAATGTGCGGCTCCTGTCCCAAGCCCCTGGTGTGGGCAAGAAAACCGCTGAACGCATCTCCCTAGAGTTGCGTGCAAAACTGGCAGAATGGCGCGAGTCCGTCGGACTGCTGACCGCTCCGGCGGCGGGGCCGGTGGCCTCGATTCAGGAAGACGTGGAGATGACGCTGCTGGCCTTGGGCTACAGTAGCCGGGAGATTGTTCAGGCGCTGGATGCGGTAGGGCAGCAGACGGGTTTGGCGAAGAATGCCAATGCGGAGGACTGGATTCGGGAGGCGATCGCTTACCTCAGTCGAGTGTGAGCCTGAGTGATTCACTCTCAATGAGACGGCAGAATTGAAGTGGTTCAAACGCGCTAAACTCAATTCGCTGAGGATCCAAAAGACTCAAAATATTTTGTCGTCACTAAATAATCTAGATCTCGATAGCGCTTATATTCCTCTCCAATAAAGAATTCTAAGCTGTCTGAGTTCATTTTCTCTCAGCAATTCTGGTTTCTGGTTTTCTGGTTCGGAAACCCTGTATATATGGAAATCATGTATAGTTTAAAGCGGATCGCTATCTGTTTGTCCCCATTTGCAGGATGTGAATAGATAGATTCAGGACTGTCAGTGCGATCTACTGCTAGAAGTTTGGGCAACCTGCTAATTGAGGCTAAGCAAATTTTTTTGAGGCGATTTTAAAAAAATCCTGAACTTTCAGGAATTGCTAGAGTGAATGCAGTTTATCTCTATTGGGATATTCGCTCTGCTCTACGGCAGTCTGGATTGATTGTTTCTCAGTGGTACCTGCTTCCTGTAATGATTTCTATGGCAAATTGGCTTCCCTTTTGGATTTAGGTCTGTTGCCCATTTGATTGTCCAATGTCTTATTTTCAAGTCTTGGAAGCTTTGAGCATTCAAACTCGCCAATGTTTTCCTCCAGCACAATCCTCCAGCACGAGTCAACTTAAATACTAGTACGATTACAGAGGAAATCCTGAGGTAATCGTTTAGCTCTATCTCCCCAAAATTCTATGGTTCATACCTCATCTTTTGATGTTTTTGACACTGTTCTGACTCGGAGTGTTGGTTCGCCAGAATCCACTTTTTTGTTGCTGGGTAAGCAGTTACAAGGGCGATCGCTCATTTCCTGCACGGCAGAAGCCTTTGCCCGAATCCGTCGCGATGCAGAGCAGCGGGCCTTTGCCAATGGCGGCGGGCTGGATTCCTCGGTGAACCTCCACCAAATCTATGAAGAAGTGGGATTTGTGCTTCAGCTCACAGCGGCAGAGCAGATGCAACTGTTAGAGGCAGAACTTGCCCTAGAGCGATCGCTGCTGCAACCGGTTCCCGAGGCCCAGGAGCTACTGAAGGCTGCCCGTGCCCGAGGCGAGCAAATTTTGTTTGTGTCGGATATGTATGTGGGCACAGAATTTGTTCAGGAAATGCTCCAACGGCACGGGTTGGCTCAAACCGGCGATCGCATCTATGTCTCCTGTGACTATGCCCAATCCAAGCAATCCCAGCGATTGTATGGGCTCATGCTTCAGCAGGAAGGTCTTGCCCCGAGAGAAGTCACCCATTGTGGCAATAATGCTTGGGCCGATGTCAAAATGGCTCACCGTAGCGGTCTCCGAACCCATCACTTTGATCAGGGCAATCTCAATCGCTACGAAGAGATCTTAGAAGCCCATGCCTGGGAAACCGAGGGCCTCTCTTCCGCCTTGGCCGGAGCCTCGCGCTTGGCTCGGCTGTCTCGGCCTGCGGCATCGGATCATGAGCGGGCGTTGCGTGATGTGGCGGCAAGTGTTGCTGCACCTTTTTTGGTGGGCTTCACCCTGTGGGTGCTCAAACGAGCCAAAAAGCTCGGCTTGAAGCGGCTGTATTTTCTGGCTCGGGATGGACAAGTTTTGTTGGCGATCGCCCGCCGTCTGATCAAAAAGCTCGATTTTGACTGCGAGCTGCACTATCTCTACGGCAGTCGGCAGGCCTGGCTGTTGCCGAGTTTGACCCAGCTCAATGAAGAGAGTTTGGCCAATATTTTCCCGGTGGATGTGGATGTCGATCTGTTATCGGTTCGAGTTTTATTGGCCAGATTTCAGCTTCAGCCAGAGGAGATTGCGGACTGTCTCCTCGACCTAGGTCTCTCTCCCAGCGATTGGGATCGACAACTAACACCCACGGAACACCGGGCCTTGCGTCATCAGTTTCTGAACCCTGGCCCGGTTCAAGATCAAGTCTTGGCAAAGGCGGCGGCAGCACGCCACCTGCTTAAAACCTATCTTCAGGATGTGGGCGTTTTGAGCGGGCAACCTATGGGCTTAATTGATCTGGGGACTGGCGCGACGTTATTTCATGCCCTGTCTGCACTCTGCGCCAACGAGAAAATCAGACCGCCCCACGGGTTTTATCTGGGTCTACGGCAGGGGGTTAAGGCTTCTCGATTTGGCATGCCGGAGGTTTATCTTCAAGATCAGCGCCGCAACCTAGGCTTTACGGATGCCCAGGGGTTGGTGACCATGCTAGAGACTTTCTGTAGCGCAGATCACGGCTCTGTTATTGGCTATCGGCAAGTCAGCAAGCCTTCAGAACTCGGGCAAGTCAGTCGTGTCGAGCCGATTTTTACAGAACCTCAAAACCAGCGAGTCCTTGATTGGGGATATGACGTTGTTCGCGAAACCATCTATGCAGTGGCCGATCGCCTGTTGCTAAATCCCGAACTACTCAATCCCGAGGCAACTGTCTGCGGAGCCTGCCTCGATCTCTTCAACGTCTTTTGGAATCACCCCACTCGAGCGGAGAGCATT
>JAAUOP010000051.1 GCA_012034805.1 Synechococcales cyanobacterium CRU_2_2
TGGTGAAGCTGACCGCGGGCGGCGCGATCGCCACCACCGGTTCACCACCGATCGGATGCACCAAACTCAGCCGCCAAGCGTGCAGCGCCTGCCCTGGCAAATTCACCCCGATCGATCGCCCAGAGCCGTAGACCGGATCTCCAACGATCGAATTGCCCATAAACTGACAGTGAACCCGAATTTGGTGGGTGCGTCCCGTTTCGAGTTGAAAGTGCATCAGCGAATAGTTGCCGAGGCGCTCTTGGAGTCGCCAGTGGGTCACAGCGGCGCGTCCGCCTTGGTCTTCGGAGATGATAGCCTGCTTTTTGCGATCGCTCGGATGTCGGCCAATCGGCGCATTGATCGTTCCTGATACCTCCTGGGATGATCCAAACACCACGCCCAGGTATTCTCGTCGAGCCGTTTTTTCACGCAGTTGAGTTTGCAAATGCTGTAGGGCAACATCGGTCTTGGCAACCACCAGTGCCCCCGTCGTATCCTTATCCAAGCGATGCACAATTCCCGGTCGCTCAATGCCTCCAATGCCCGCAAGATGCTTGCAGTGAAACAGCAGCGCATGCACCAGTGTCCCGGAACGGTGGCCGGGGGAGGGATGAATGACCATGCCCACGGGTTTGTTGATGATGATCAGATGGTCGTCTTCGAACAAAACATCAAGGGGAATGTCCTCGGGTTCTAGGTTGAGGGGCTCGGTTTTGGGAAAGGTCACCCGCACTTGGTCACCCAATTTGAGCTTGCTAGTGCGGTTGGTGCAGACTGCGCCATTGATGCGAATATAGCCGTCCTGGAGGAGCGTTTGGATGCGCGATCGCGAAAAGTCCTCAAGCTGATCGACCAGCCAGCGATCGAGTCGTTCGACGGTTGCGGTTTCAACAATGAAGTCGATTTTGCGGGGCATGATCTCGCGTTAGGGCTCAGGTGATGTTGGGTCGGCGTCTCACAGTGAGTTCTAAACCGTAAAACCACCCTACCTCAGAATCCCGTCCCCTCGGCACCCAGGGCCAGCCCCAGAACAGCGGGCTTGCAAACCGCGAGCTGGGACTTCAAATTCACCACCGCACCGATGACGGCGATCGCCGGTGCCTCAAACCCCGTCTGCTCCACCTGCTCAACAATCGTCTTCAAGGTTCCCACCAGCTCGGCCTGGTCGGGCCGGGTACCCCAGCGAATCAGCGCAATGGGCGTGGAGACAGCCAGGTTGGCCGCGCAAAGATTCTGGACAATATGGGGCAAATTGTGGACACCCATGTAGATGACGATGGTTTCGCTGCCCTGGGCGATCGCCTCCCAGTTCACATCCGGACGATATTTGCCAGCGGACTCATGCCCGGTCACAAAAGTCACCGAGGAGCTGTAGTTGCGGTGGGTCAGGGGAATGCCTGCGTAGGCTGGGGCCGCAATGCCCGAGGTAATTCCCGGCACGACTTCTACCGGAACTCCGGCTTGGATCAAGTCTTCGGCCTCTTCGCCGCCGCGCCCAAACACGTAGGGATCGCCGCCCTTGAGACGAACAACAATGGCGTGCTTGTGGGCTTGTTCAATCAACAGTTGAGTGGTTTCTGTCTGCTTGAGCGAATGTCGGCCCCGGCGTTTACCTGCGTGGATACGGTGAGCGCGATCGCCAATCATGGCCAAAATCGGCGGACTCACCAGTGCGTCATAAACCACCACATCCGCACATTCCAGCAAGGTTTTTCCCTTAATTGTCATCAAGCCTGGATCGCCGGGGCCAGCACCGACCAAGTAAACCTTACCCACGGAAGAGTCGTTCATGCGAAAAATACGAGCCCCAAGCAAACGTCGAAATGTCAGAACATTTTAACCTTTCTTTAATTATTGAACATCCGACCTGACCAATTCGTAGCCAGAGCCACGAATCGGGAAAAACTTCACGAGCAGACTTGCTCGGCGGTTTTAAGGAACGGAGGAACGGGCGAATTTCAGCGCGTGAATTTCAGCGCGTGAATTTCAGCGAGTGAATTTCAGCGAGTGAATTTCAGCGGCGATCGCTCACTCCCTGGGCCGTGGCCAACGGCTCCAGCAAAATGCTAGAGCGACTCGCATTCAGCTGAGCGCGCAGCTTTTTCTCCATCGCGACTACCGAATTAAAGTTAAAGCCCAACAGCTTGCCCTTAAAACTGGTGATGTAGAGATCGTTATGAACCTTGGTGTCGAGGGCTTGACTAATAAATTCCAACTTAATCCAGCGAGTACCCGCAATCATTTCGTAGTCTCGCGCAACCCATTCAAATCCAGGCACCGCCTCTTCGAGGTAAGACTCTAGAAACTGGCGGACTTCAGCCAGTTGCTCGGGGGCGAGGTCAATGTCACTGAAGCTAATGCCAATGGAGACATTCCGGCGATCGTTACCGTAGGCATATTGTGGTGGCATAGAGCCCGGAAACTTCAGGTTAATTTCTTCATTACTCATCACCGTAAAGTTCGGTGGCGGCACAAAAGAAATTTGCTGTTCCGCAAGATAAACTCGGTTTTCAGATTTTTGATCCGAGCTAGGTTTTTGCTCGGGGTTGGTTTGGGGGTTACTCTGGGGATTAGCCTGGAGATCGCGATTGGTCTTGCGGTTGGGCCTTTTGTTGGGTTTGTTCTCGGGGTTTGTTTGGGGATCTTTGGCGTCGGTTTGCTCCCCTGTCCCAGTTTTGGGTACATCTGTGGATTCTTCCAGCGCAGGCGATTCTTCCGGCACAGCTTCGCCTTCGGGAATCCCGCGCTCTAGTTGCAGCTCTTGGGGGGATGGGCCTTCTACGGCGATCGCCGGAGGCTTCCCTGGAGGCACCAAGGCCAGTGACGGCAGCGGCATCAAGGCAGCAGGCAACAACCCACCGAGCAATGCCCATCGCAAGGCGGGATGAATTCCAGAGGATTGGGAAGAAACGGTAAGGGAGCGTGCCAGGGAGAGAAGTTCCATTCGTTTTGTTAAGATTATTCAGACAATCTTGGCTCAGACAATCTTGGCTCAGACAACCTTGAGGATCAAAAACCTTAGGCTCAGAGAGTCCTGGTTTTTATCAACCAAGCCGGGTGGGGAGAAACCGGCTTGGGAATGCCGGTTGAAGCAATCGTGGGGGAGAAAGTCTCAGTCTTAATCTTAAGATTCAAGCCCAGACTTCAGCAGCAAGACTAAAGCCACTAAACTGAAAATTTCCCTGGGAGTACAAGATGAAAATCGACTTCAATGTCTTCGCATGGGGTTCTCCCCTAGCCGGATTAATTTTTAGCTTTGCACCAACTTTAGCGATCGCACAATCTCAAACCCACCTCCCAACGGTCTTCTCGATTCATCACCCGACTCACAGCCCGACTCACAGCCCGACCAACGGTCCAACGAACGGCTCAGCTCGCACCCGACTGATTCACCAAACCCTAGCCCAGGCAGACCCGATCTATGCGCCCGAGGGCTGCCGGATTACCCGAGAACGCCTGGGCGTTTATCGAGAACCCAATACCTCAGAAGAGGCCACGGGCATTCTGGCAAAGGACGTGACCGTGCTGCTCGGCAGCGGCAGCGGCGATGGTTGGGCCCGGATCGTAAGCCCACGGACGGGCTGGGTTCAAGGAAAGTTCCTGCGGGGCGGTGCCAATACGCCCTGCCCGGCGGCCCTGAGGCCACCCGTTCCCACCCCTCTAACACCGTCTCCGCCCGCACCACCGACTTCCAGGGTGGTGCGAGCCGTTTGTGAGGTGATCCCAGAGGAGGGGCTGATCGTGCGCGATACGCCCGTGGTGGCGGCAAGTCGAGTCATTGGCCAGATTAGACCAGGCAGCCATACGTTTCAATTTAGCAATCAGCGTCAAGAAACCGAAACTCCCGAAGGCCTGCGTCAATGGGTCTACATCACAGCGCCAGCGAAGGGCTGGATTTCGACGGGATTTACCAACGGCGGCTCGAATCTGTCTGGGGAAAACTGTCGCTAGCCAGCAGCAGCAAAAACGTCGTTCGTTGCGAGGCACAGTTGCGGAAAGGCCGCCGACTGAATCTGCTCTCCGGCCCGAAAGAGCGTCACCTGATACTCACCCCCAATCAGTTGGTAGACCGAGAAGGTGGGCTGTTTGGGATAACCAATATATCGGCGTCCACCCAGGGCGCGGTAGTCTACGATCCAAAGCTCGGGGATTCCCATTTCTTCGTAATCTCCGGCCTTGCGATCGTAGTCCTCACGCCAGTTTGTACTCACGATCTCGATCGCCAAAATAATCGAGCTGCCTTGGAGAATGGTCGATTCCTTCTTCCATCGAGGTTCATTTGGCAGAGCCGTTTCGTCTAACACAATCAGATCAGGCTTATAGCCCGTTAGGGGTGCAAAGGGCTTCACCGTGCAGGTTCGAGGGATCAGGTAGGGATTCTGGCCAATGGCTTGCCACACTCTTCGATCAAGGAAGCCGCCAACCTGCTCATGTTCGCCCGATGGATTCACTGGAATGATACTCCCGTTGATGAGTTCGTATCTGCCGCCATCATTCGGATAGGTAGCGAGGTAGTGATCAAACTCGATCGCGGCTGGCTCGAATGACAAGGCCTGAGTCATCGCTTAGGTCTCCCTTTGATCGATGTGGGTCTGCATGGATAGATCACAGATTCTAGATCACTCTTCAGGCTCCGAGTCTTCATCGGACCAACACGCCTCGGGCTGGGCCAAGGTTTTCCAAGCGGTTTGGAGCCCAACCCAAACGCTTTGGCCAGTGGTGCGGGCCACCTGGGCTTGGTGACGCATGGTGTCAATGCCTTGATCGACCTGTCTGACGACTTGGCTGGCACTGCGTACTCCTTCGTTGACTTGATCAGAAAGCGTACCGAGATCCTCCCCTGTGGCACGTAGGGATTGGAGCGTGGGGGGTAGCTCTTGGCGCAGGGTATCCAGCAACTTTTCGGCGCTGCGGGCCGCGCGGGCAAGTTCTTGTATCACGGGGATGGCGATCGCCAACACTGCAGTCAAACTGACAGCCACGAGCAAGAGCGAAATTCCGAGCCAAAACAACGGATGCGACACAAAAGTTACCTATTCACCCAGTGCCCGATCGCCCAGTGCCCGATCGCCCAGTGCCCGATCGCCCATCACTGGTTCTCGGGAAACTGTCCCGGTAGACTTTTGCACCGTCCCATGGGCCGCCCCATGAGCCTTCCCATTCACAGGCCCCACCTTACTGCGACTGAGTCGCTGATTCTCGGCAACCCCGGCTTCAATTCCGGCAGCGATCGCCTCCTTCAGGCGCTCTAGCGTCCCATCCCAATTCTGCAGCGCCACATCCGAAAGCCGATCGGCCTGGAGTTGCAAACTAGTGGTCAAATCCTCTGCCAGTTCCGGCAAGGCCTCGGCGGACTTGCGCAGGAGCTTGCGGGTTTCCCGTCCCGTTTTGGGCGCGGCCAACAGTCCAGCGACGGCTCCGGCAGCTGCACCCATTAGCAGTCCGGCCCAAAACCCGCCCGATTGACCCGATGAATCACGACTCATGATCTGCTCTCCCGGCGTTTTGTCCAGCGTAACCGACGGTCAATCTTGTTCCGGGCACCCTTGCGCTGGACACCCCGTTCCCCGTAGCCCTGGAGCCAGCCCAGCAGCAACAACAATTGTCTCACCTGGATGAGCTGCCGGGTCGCGAGGCGATAGCGTCCACCCAGGCGCTGGAGCCCTTGCTGGCCAGAGACCAGAGCGTCTTGAGCACTGGCGATCGCCTCCGGCATATTCTGGGCCACGTCCTCTAGCATCCAGTTCACCTGGGCCAGGGTTTGGCGCAGCCGCCACAGCCGCCAAGCCAGCAGCAGCAGACCGAGGGCGATCGCCCCGTTCACCACCACCACCACTGTGACAATTTCACTTCCCATCTGGCTTGCCATGGATTGATTGTAAATTACGCGGGAATGAAGCGGGAATGGAGCAAGAATTACAACCCCCAGGTCTTGAGCAGAATTGAACAGAAACGAGCTGCAATAATGTTGGATGCTGCGCCGTAGGCACAGCTTTTTCGTTATACGGCAGTTAGGAGTATTTATGGGTCGCGCAAAAAAGTGATCCTCGCCTACTCAGGTGGGGTCGATACGTCCGTTTGTATTCCCTATCTCAAACATGAGTGGGGCGTGGAGGAAGTCATTACCCTGGCAGCAGACCTAGGCCAGGGCGAAGAACTCGGCCCAATTCAGCAAAAAGCACTGACGGCAGGTGCTTCGGTGTCTCTCGTACAGGATGCCCGCGAGATCTTTGTACGCGACTATGCCTTCCCGGCTATCCAGGCCAACGCCCTATACGAAAACCGCTATCCCCTCTCCACGGCCTTAGCCCGCCCCCTGATTGCCAAGATGCTAGTGGATGCTGCCGAGGAGTATGGCGCAGATGCCGTTGCCCACGGCTGTACGGGCAAGGGCAATGACCAGGTGCGTTTCGATGTGTCGATTACAGCACTCAACCCCAAAATCAAAGTGCTCGCCCCGGCGCGGGAGTGGGGCTTTGATCGACCGACGGCGATCGAATACGGCGAAAAGTATGGCGTCCCTGTACCGGTGAAAAATCTTCGCCCTACAGCATCGACAAGAATTTGCTCGGTCGGAGTATTGAGACCGGTCACCTCGAAGATCCCTGGGTGGAGCCCCTAGAAGAGGTGTTTGAGATGACACGGGCGATCGCCGACACCCCCAACGATCCCACCTACGTCGAAATTGGCTTTGAGCGAGGCATTCCCGTCAGTCTCAACGGCACGACCCTCACCCCCGTCGAGCTCATTACCCAGCTCAACCAGCTCGCTGGCGACCAAGGCGTAGGCCGCATCGACATGGTAGAGAATCGTCTAGTCGGGATCAAATCCCGCGAGATTTACGAAACCCCTGCTCTGTTGACGCTGATCCTCGCCCATCGCGATCTTGAGAGCATTACGCTCACCGCAGACGTCAGCCACTACAAGCGCCAAATCGAAGAAAGCTACGCCCAAATGATTTACAACGGCCTCTGGTATAGCCCACTGAAATCAGCGCTCGATGCCTTTATCCAAAACACCCAAGAGCGGGTAACCGGCACAGTGCGAGTTAAGCTCTTCAAGGGCAACGCGATCTTGGCGGGCCGTAAGTCTGAGAACTCGCTCTACGCTGAAGAAATGGCCACCTATGGCGCAGACGACCAATTCGACCACAAAGCCGCCGAAGGATTTATCTATATCTGGGGTATGTCCACCCGCATTTGGTCGAACAAAACCCGAGCCTAAGGCTATCTGTAGGGACGAACGCGGTTCGTCCCTACGAGGTATTCCTAGGAACGAATCTGCACCGGCATGACCAGGTAGGTCATTTTGATGGCCCCCAGCGGTGTCAACACCACCGGACTCGTGGCCGAATTCAATTGAATCTGAATCTCCGAGGAGTTCAGCGCCTTTAGGCCATCCATCAAATAGCGCACATTAAACGCAATCTCCAGCGGGCCACCACTCACCTGGGCCGGTATGGCCTCCTGGCCACTGCCCACGTCCTGCGCATCCGCCGACAGCATCACCTGGTCAGGTTCAGCGTCTAAGGACAACTTCACCACGCTGCTTTTTTGATCGGCCAAGACCGCAATCCGCTCTAGCGCTGCCAAAAATAATCGCCTGTCTACCGTCACCTGGCGTTCGAAGGTGGCTGGAATCAACTGGGCATAGTTGGGATATTGGCCGTCCAAGGTACGACTGGTGAGGTACTGATCACCCCACTGAAATACAGTCTGGCCCTGTTCAAAATAGAGCGCGATCGGCTCGCCCGATGTACGCGAGGCAATCATCCGCTCCAAATCTCGCAGTGCCCGCGCCGGAACCGTGACCTCAAAGGCGTCGGTGCCCGACGTCGCCGCACTGAGGGTCTCGACAACCGACAAGCGATGACCATCGGTCGCGGCAAATTCCAATCGCTCGGGCTGAACCTTGAGATGAACACCGGTTAGCACCTGCTTTGTCTCATCTCCACTGGTAGAAAACAGCGTACCCCGCAGACCATCGATCAGGGCTTCGGTCGGAAGCTGAACGGCTTCACCGTTTTGCACCAACGGTAGCTCGGGAAACTCGTCTGGGGGAATACCTCGCACCTGGTAGCGACCTGCATTCGCGATTAGCGTCACCATAGCACCGGGCTCAGTTTCTTCGAGCCGAACTTGGCTCTCACTCGGAAGACGGGAAACGATATCCGCGAGCAGCTTGGCTGGCAAGGTAATGGCACCACTCGACTCCACCTCTGCGGGGAAGGTCGTTTGGATGCCGAGGGTGAGGTCGAAGGCCGTCAAGCTCACCCGCTGGGTAGCAGCGTCTACCGTCAGTAAAACATTGGCTAAAATCGGCTGGCTCGGGCGGGATGGGACGGCGCGACTGACCAAGGACAGGTGGGTGTTGAGGTCACTTTGGGTGCAGGTCAGCTTCATGGTCTGGGTCTTTGCGGGTGATGGGGGCAAAATGTGCCGGAGATCATTCTCTACCAGAACGTGAACTTCCGGGAACAATGCCTTGAAGCGTTGACTCGAAGCATCGAGATGAGATGTGAGGCCTAAGAACCGATGAGGGTGCCCAGCTGATACCAAACCTAGTCCAACAGCCGGACAATAAACGAACCGGCGTTGCTTAATTCCAACATGAGCTTGCTGACAAAGACTCCACAGAAGCCTGATGAACCGCTGTTCATCCCTACGGAAAACATTCCCTAATTCAACAATGCCCGAGCAGCCCTGTGACTTGCACCGACCCGTTACTGTCTGGTACTGGGTGACTGGTTCAAGCTTTTTTCTTGTTTGTTCAAGAAGTTCTGTTGTCCAAGAGGTTCTGGAGTGAGTGGCTGTTTTCTCCGACCCTATCCGACACTCCAGCATCCTAGCACCGAATTTCACTTCGGTTCAATCGAGTTTCGCAGGCGTTCAAGAACGAAGAAGGCTGTTTTAAAAAGATCTTTTAAAACAGTAGTAGTAGAGCCTGTGGAAAATGTGGAAAGATCTCGGAATCTCTTAATCAGCATGATTTTGCGCGATCGCCTACCTGTGGAAAACCTGTGGATATCTTCTCGACTTTTCCACAGAGCATTTGTACTGTCGAAAGTTATCCCCAGATTGCCCCGACTTTCCACAGATCTTTCCCCAGGTTTTCCACAGAATTTGGGCAGTTTTCCACAGGTTTTGACAAGACGATCGTCCCAAAATTGATAGAAATCTTAATCCGTAGATTCCCCTGGAGAATTTTCTTGCCGAATGTCCTCCTACGTGTTTACTCGAGATCGGTTGCGGATAGAGTTCCATTCGACTCAACCCTCGGACTAAGTCCACATCGGGAAGGCGCATTAGGCTTAAGAACAGTCTCAGGCAGAGGCTTTTCGCAATCTTGTTGTTTTGTTGAGCTCGCCTGTCAGCTCCGCAAATGGGGAGAGAAGCCGCTATGCTGTTTACGTAGAAAGACGCAGATTTTGCGCGTATTTGAAGAGTCTGCTGAATTTTCCGGTTTATGCGGGATATTTCAGCCCTCTCTGGTATTTACCGGCACGGGCCAGGGATCATCACCCGACCCTGTGGAAAACCTTTGAGCTGCATCGAGCCGAGACCTTGTGAGTACATTCATTTTTGACTTTGACGGTACGCTGGCCAATACCCTGGAAGCTCTGTTTGAAATCGCCAATGGCCTATCAGATGAATTTGGATTCGCGCCGCTGGACGATATCGAGTTTTTACGGCTGCGCGGCCTGAGTTCTCGGGAGATTTTGCAAGAAGGACACATCTCGATTTGGAAGCTGCCGCGATTGGTGCGCCGAATTAAGCGCGAGCAGCAGGCCATCATGGCCAATGTCCAAATGGTGGTGGGTATGAAAGAGGTGCTGCTGGCCTTGAGCGAGCGGGGTGATCGCCTCGGTATTGCCACTTCCAACTCCAGCGAAAATATTCAGCTCTTTTTGCAGAACAATGGCCTGAACGGTCGGTTTGACTTCACCGTGGCGGGGATTTCGCTGTTTGGCAAAGCGCGTGCCCTGCGCAAAATTGTGCGTCAGCAGCAGTTGAACCCGGCGGAGACCATTTATGTGGGTGATGAAGTGCGCGATGTAGTGGCGGCCCAGGAAGTGGGGATTCATTCCCTCGGCGTGGGCTGGGGATTTAACACGGTCGCAGCCCTCGAGGATGCGGATGCCGAGTTTGTGGTCGAGAGGCCGCAGGATATTTTGCGCCTGGCCCTAAGTTCAGAGATCAAGGCGGCTCCATCCGCCTTACCCTTGGAGGAAAGCGGGCGCGGTCGCGATCGCGCAGATCTATTCCGGAGTGCCGTCCCGTTCCCATCCCACGCCCTATCACTGCCGAAATAAAGTTCCGATGCAAGACCCCACCAGCCCGTTTTTGTCCAACGATCCGCTGTGGTTTAAGGATGCCATCATCTACGAAGTGCCGGTGCGGGCCTTTGCAGACAGCGATAAGGACGGGATTGGTGATTTTCGAGGCCTGACTGAAAAGCTCGACTATATCCAGGATTTGGGCGTTACGGCGGTGTGGGTGTTGCCCTTTTTTCCGTCGCCCTTGCGGGATGACGGCTACGACATTTCCGACTACTACAGCGTGAATCCGATCTATGGCAACCTCGATGACTTTCAGGAGTTTTTGGAGGCGGCCCATGATCGCGGTATTCGCGTCATCATTGAGCTGATCGTCAACCACACCTCCGACCAGCATCCCTGGTTCCAGCGGGCTCGGCGGGCGGAGCCTGGCACCTCGGCGCGGGACTTTTATGTCTGGAGTGATACGGCGCTCAAATATCCCGATGTGCGGATCATTTTCAAGGACTTTGAAACGTCCAATTGGACTTGGGATTCCGTCGCCAATGCCTACTATTGGCATCGGTTTTATGCCCATCAGCCCGACCTCAACTATGACAATCTCGAGGTGCAAAAGGCGATTTTTGATGTGATGGACTTTTGGCTCGAGCTGGGTGTTGATGGTCTGCGTCTCGACGCGGTTCCCTATCTGTATGAACGGGATGGAACCAATTGTGAAAACCTGACCGAAACCCACCATATTCTCAAAAAGCTGCGTGCTCACATCGATGAACATTTCCCCAACCGGATGCTGCTGGCCGAGGCCAACCAGTGGCCCGAGGATGCCGTTGCCTACTACGACAAGGGCGACGAATGCCACATGAATTTTCATTTTCCCCTGATGCCGCGCCTGTTTATGTCGCTGCAAATGGAGGACAGTTTCCCGATTATCGACATTCTTCAACAAACGCCGCCGATTCCCGATAACTGCCAGTGGGCGCTGTTTTTGCGCAATCACGATGAGCTCACGCTCGAAATGGTCAGTGACGAAGATCGAGACTACATGTATCGGGTCTATGCCCAAGACCCCCAGGCTCGCATTAACCTTGGGATTCGGCGTCGGCTGGCACCGCTGTTGGGAAACGATCGCCGCCGCATCGAATTGCTCAATGCCCTGCTCATGTCATTGCCAGGAACGCCGGTGCTCTACTACGGCGACGAAGTGGGGATGGGAGATAACTTTTATTTGGGCGATCGCCACGGCGTCCGTACCCCCATGCAATGGAGCGCCGATCGCAACGCGGGCTTTAGCGCAGCCAATCCGCAAAAGCTCTATGCACCAGTCATCGTTGATCCCGAATACAACTACGAAACCATCAACGTCGAAGCCCAGCGCTCCAATCCCAACTCGCTCTGGTGGTGGATGAAGCGCTTGATTGCTACCCGCAGCCGGTTTCAGGCCTTTGGCCGGGGGACATTTGAGTTTCTCCACCCCGAGAATCGCAAGGTTTTGGCCTTTACCCGAACCTACCAGGGTGAGCACATTTTGGTGGTCGTGAATCTGTCGCGTTTTGTCCAGACCGTGGAGCTGAGTCTGGCTGGCTTCGCAGGCATGGTTCCCCTCGAGATTTTTGGTCAGGCTCGTTTTCCCGAGATTACCGATCAGAACTATTTTCTCAGTTTGAGTCCCTATGGCTTCTATTGGTTCACCCTAGAGCCGGTGCAAGCTGAAGTTACGCTTGCAACACCTTGGCTGGCACCAATGATCAAGGTTTCCGGCCACTGGAAGAATGTTTTTACGAAACCGGAATCGACCATTGCCCTAGCAGCCATCTTGCCGGATTATCTCCACACCTGCCCTTGGTTTGTGGGACATGCTCGGGGTATTCAGGTGGTCACGGTCGTCGAGGTGATTGAATGCGCAACCCTGGATCCATCCTCGCCCGCCGCGCCTTGCCATCTGCTGGTGATGGTGACGGTTGACTATGTGGAAGGGCTGCCAGAAACCTACGTGTTGCCGCTGTCCTATCTGGAGCTAGAGGCCGGGGGGGGCCTGCTTGCCCAGACGGTTGTGCAGCTCAAGGGACGCGGGGTCAATGGGGCCTTGGTGGAGGCCTTGGGCCAGACAGACTTTTTGCAAATTCCGCTGCAGGCGATCGCCCAGAAAAGCCGCTTCAAGGGCCTATTTGGTCAGGTTGTTGCTACCCAAACCTCTGCCTTCGAGGAACTCTGCGGTGGTTTTATGATCCGTGACCAGACAGCCTGTGACCAGACAGTCCGTGACCAGACAGCCCGTGACCAGACAGCCCGTGAGCAGGCTCCAGAATGGGCCAGCTCCCTCCCGGCCCGCCTGCTGAGCGGTGACCACAGTAACGCCACCGTGGTCTATGGCGATCGCCTCATCCTCAAGCTCTTCCGCCGGGTCGAAGAAGGGCTTAATCCAGATCTAGAGCTCGGTTTGTACCTGACCCGCCAGGCCGAAAAGCAGTCCCAGTCTTCCCCCTCCCAGACCTATGCCGACGCCCGCTTTTCGCCGATCGCGGGCTCGCTGGAATACCGCCGTCGGGGCAAAGAAACCATTGTACTGGGACAACTCCAGCGCTTTGTGCCCGATATCCGCGATGCCTGGAGCCTCAGCCTCGATAACCTGCGAGATTGTTTTGACCGGGTCTTGGCCATGGATGTTGAACTGAGCGACATCGCAACCGCCCCAACACCGGTGCTTGCGGCCCAGGCCGAAATTCCAGCCCTGGCCCAGGAAATCATGGGCACTTACTTGAGCACGATAGCGCTGCTGGGCCAACGCACAGCGGAGCTGCACCGCACCCTCACCCTCGAGCCAGAAAATCCGGCCTTTGCACCGGAATCGTTTTCGTCCTTTGACCAGCGATCGGTCTACCAATCCATGCGCAATGCGGCGGGTCAATGTCTGATTCGGTTGAAAAAGCAACTGCCAGCCCTCCCGCACGAGCTTCAGCCCACGGCCCAAACCTTGCTGAATCACCGCGAGGTGCTGATGAGCCGCTTTAAGGCGCTGCTGGATCTGAAGATGACCTCCCTGCGGATTCGCTGTCACGGGGATTATCATTTGCGTCAGGTGCTCTATACCGGCAAAGATTTCATTTTGATTGATTTTGAAGGCGATCCGCTGCGGCCCCTGAGTGAAAGAAGGATGAAGCGATCGCCCCTACGCGACGTGGCAGAAATGCTCCAATCGATTTACTGCGCGAGCCAAGAAGCCCTACACAAAGAAGTTGAAACTGGCCTGATTCGGCCCGAAAGTCTGCCGTTGATGGAGCAGTGGACCCAGTTTTTCTACACCTGGACAAGCGCGGCTTTTCTGAAAGCGTATCTTTCCATCGCAACGGAAACACCAGCAGAAACTGCCTTCGCCGCATTTTTGCCGAAGGATGCTAAGGAACTACAGGTTTTGTTGGAAGCCTACTTACTCGAGGAGTCAATTTCTGCCTTGGGTGATGCCCTCGGCAGCGCGCCCGAGCAGGCCGGGTTGCTCATGCGCCGAAGCTTACAACTCCTGGATGCAGCCAAAATCGCCGCTTATGGCCCTACTTAATCCCGGCTGCTCAGATCAGTGGCGGCAGATAGCCCCGCAGACCCCATCAGTCGCAAAACGTCACTCTCGTTCCAGAGCTGGCATGAGGCCCGCGAGCCAGAAAACTCCGGCCAAATCTCCTTGAAAGAGAGACTCTATAGATACACTGTAGGGTGATGGAATTTTTTTGCGAGAGATTTTTGCGAAATCTTGCGTCAAACTTTCCACCGTCGGGGTTGGCTCAATCTGATCCCTTACTGTGCAGGAGCGATGATTCATGTATTTGCCCGTTTGGCCGGGAAAACCCTACCCCCTAGGAGCCTTTTGGGATGGGAAGGGCACCAACTTTGCCATTTTCTCAGAACACGCCACGGGCGTCGAAGTCTGTCTCTTTGACAAACGAGGCCGAGAAACCCGGCTCAAGCTCAAAGAAGTCACCAACTTTGTCTGGCATGGCTACGTCCCCTCCGTCGGCCCCGGACAGCGCTACGGCTTTCGGGTGCATGGTCCCTTCGAACCAGAGGTAGGCCATCGCTTCAATGCCAACAAGCTCTTGATTGATCCCTACGCCAAAGCTCTCGATGGTGACATTGCCTTTGCCGAAGAAATCTTTGGCTACCGCTGGAGCGATCCCAAGGAGGATCTCGGCTTTTCGGATTTGGACAGCGCGCCCTACGTGCCCAAGGCGATCGTGATCGACGAATCCTTCGACTGGGAAGGTGACCAGCGGCTGCAAATTCCCTGGCACGAAACCATCATCTACGAAGCCCATGTGCGCGGCTTTACCAAGCTCAACCCCGAAATCCCCCGCAAGCTGCGCGGCACCTATGCTGGACTGGCCCATCCGGCTGCAATTTCCCATCTCCAAGCCCTGGGTATTACTGCCGTCGAATTGATGCCGATCCATCACTTCCTCTCCAACCCTGGCCACTTGGCTCCCCAAGGGCTGACCAACTATTGGGGGTATGACTCGATCGCCTACCTTGCACCCCACGCCAGCTACTGCTCCAAGCAGGGGCAACAGGGCCAGCAAGTGCGCGAATTCAAGGAAATGGTCAAGGCGCTCCACCAAGCTGGTATCGAAGTGATTTTGGACGTGGTTTATAACCACACCGGCGAGGGCAACCACATGGGGCCAACTGTGACTTTGCGCGGCATTGATAACACGTCCTACTACCGCCTCATGGACGGTGACGCCCGCTACTATATGGACTACACCGGCTGCGGCAATTCATTGAATGTGCGCAATCCCCAGGTGCTGAAGCTGATTATGGACAGCCTGCGCTATTGGGTACTGGAGATGCATGTCGATGGATTCCGGTTTGACCTGGCTTCAGCATTGGCGCGGGAGTTGCATGCGGTCGATCGCCTCGCTGCTTTTTTCGACATCATTCACCAAGATCCTGTCCTAGCCGATGTCAAACTGATTGCTGAGCCCTGGGATGTGGGCGAGGGGGGTTACCAGGTGGGCGGCTTTCCGCTGCTATGGTCCGAGTGGAACGGCAAGTATCGCGACACCGTGCGAGACTTTTGGCGCGGGGAAGATAGCCGCCTGGCGGAGTTTGCCTATCGTTTTACAGGCAGCTCAGATTTGTATGCGACCAATGGCCGCAATCCCCATGCCAGTATCAACTTTGTCACGGCCCACGATGGCTTCTCCATGCGTGACTTGGTCAGTTACAACGAGAAACATAACAAGGCCAATGGCGAAGATAACCGGGATGGTGAGGATCACAACCGTTCCTGGAACTGCGGCGTGGAAGGAACCACCCGAGACGGTAAAATCAAACGGTTGCGAGCTCAACAGGTTCGCAACTTCCTGGCGACGATGTTCCTCTCCCAGGGGGTGCCCATGCTACTGAGCGGCGATGAAATGGGCCGCACCCAGAAGGGCAATAATAATCCCTATTGCCAAGATAACGAGATCTCCTGGCTCGACTGGGACTTCCAAGAAGGCAACGAGGCGTTGCTGGACTTTACGCGCCAACTGATTGATTTCCGTCGTCAGCACCCGGTTTTGCGTCGCCGCAAGTGGTTTATGGGTCGGGCGATCCATGGTTCTGGGGTCAATGACATTGGCTGGTTTAACCCCGATGGCTTTGGCATGACCGACGAGCAGTGGAACGATGGTTTGGCCAAGGCGATTAGTATTTTTCTGAACGGGGAAGAGATTTCCACTACGGGCGAACGGGGTGAGCGCATCATCGATGAAAGTTTCTTAATTCTGTTCAATGCTCACTACGAAATGATTGAGTTTTTGCTGCCGAATGAAGTGAATGATTGGGAATGGGTCGTGGTAATTGATACGACAAAACCCTGTTTTGTCCGCCGGGGACGACGCTATCAAGAGGATAAGCTGATTCCGGTGGAGGGGCGATCGCTCATGGTGCTCCAGCGCTTGGGACATGTCGGGTTGGATGCGGAGGAGGAATGATGCTTCACGAATCTTTACTCCCAATCGCTATTCTTCGGGACGAGCGATGATGAATAATGTCATCAGATTTCAATATATAAACCATGGATAACAATTCGTCGATCTCTAATGCTAAGGATTGGGCCTCGCTACCGGGATGGGCTCGTGGATTTGCCGCTGCTTTTGTCGTGGCGATGGCTGGCGCTGCAATTGTAGCCCTGATGCCGTAGTGGCTCTGATGGCGTTGGCCCTGATGGCGTAACGACGCTGATGTTAACGAAAACCGCGATCGGTCGATGGCGGTTTTTTGGTGGCCTAGGCCGCTGCCAGAATTGTCGTGATACCGTGGGTGTTGAAGTGTAGAACACGCGGTGTAAAACATACGTAATAACCCATGTAATGAGATATGTAATAGACCTCTTGCATGAAAAAAACAGCCCCCTCACCCCCCAGCCCCTTACTCCCAAAAGGGGAGAAGGGGAGCCGGATTCAAAGTCCCTCTCCCCCGGTGGGAGAGGGATTTGGGGTGAGGGTTTTGGTTTGTGCAAGAGGTCTAATGAGGCACGCGCGACAAAACACACATCAAAATACATAAAATCCTATGCAAAACTTCGACTGGAGAAAGCTTCAAAATGGTTCAGATATTCGGGGTGTTGCCCTTGCAGGTGTGCCCGATGAACCCGTGAACCTCACCCCAGAAGTTGCCCAACGCCTAGGCAACGCCTTCGTTGCTTGGCTTGTGTCTAAGCTAGGCAAAGCCGCTAAAGATTTGCGATTGGCGATCGGTCGAGATAGTCGCCTTTCTGGCCCGGTCTTGATGCAGGCCGTGGTCGATGGCATTGCCGCTGCGGGGAGTTCAGTGTACGACCTAGGTATGGCCTCGACCCCGGCGATGTTTATGACGACGGTGACGCCGGGGTTTGACTGCGACGGGGCGATCATGCTGACGGCAAGTCATTTGCCCTTCAATCGGAATGGACTCAAGTTTTTTACGGCAGCGGGGGGATTAGATAAGTCGGATATTCGGGCAATTTTGACCTTGGCTGAAGGCCTTTCTCGTGATTTGGAAGTTGTCAGCAAAGACGTTGAAAGCCTAGCTATAGAAAATGCTGCTAGCGTGACGATCGGCCAAATTCGCGAGCGAGATTTCATCTCGGTTTACGCCGAACAGCTGGTTGAAAAGATTCGAACCACCGTCAATCATCCGGAGCAGTTTGAGCAGCCCTTAAAAGGCCTCAAAATTGTCGTTGACGCAGGCAATGGCGCAGGCGGATTCTATGCGAGCAAAGTCCTTGAACCCTTGGGAGCCGACACCACGGGTAGCCAGTTTTTAGAGCCAGACGGTCTGTTTCCCAACCACATTCCGAACCCAGAAGATGCCGTAGCCATGGCGTCCATCTGTCGAGCGGTGATTGACCATCAGGCAGATTTTGGCATTATTTTCGACACGGATGTCGATCGCGCAGCAGCCGTGGATCATTTAGGTCAGGAACTCAACCGTAACCGTCTAATCGCATTGATCTCGGCGATCGCCCTCCAATCCCACCCCGCTTCCACAATCGTGACCGATTCGATTACTTCCGATGGTTTAACCCAATTTATTGAACAGGATTTGGGGGGAAAGCACCATCGCTTTCAACGGGGTTACAAAAACGTGATTACCGAGGCAATGCGGTTGAATCAGGCGGGAGAATCCTGTGAGCTGGCGATCGAAACCTCTGGTCATGGGGCTATGCGGGAAAACTATTTCCTCGATGATGGAGCCTATCTAATCAGTAAACTTTTGATTGAGCTGGCGAAGGCAAAACAGGCGGGGCGATCGCTCACAGATTTGATTGCAACCTTAAAAGAACCCGTAGAAAGTCGAGAAATTCGGATCAAGATTGAACGAGAAGAGTTCAAGACCTATGGAGAGCAGGTAATTGCGCAACTTCAGGCATTTGTACAATTGCAACCAGACTGGACAATTGTACCCAAGAACTACGAAGGGATTCGCGTGGCTTGTCGCTCACCAGAAGAGGAGGGTTGGTTTTTGTTGCGTCTGTCGCTGCACGATCCGGTGTTGCCCTTGAATATTGAGTCCAACGTATCCGGAGGAGTCGCCCAGATTGGCGATCGCCTCTGGCCATGTCTCAGCGCTATCGAGTGTTTGGATCTGTCTGGGTTTGCTTGATCCACCTTTGCAAAGCAAAACCCACCGCTTCTGGAGAGGTGGGCGATCGCGTGCTAGAAGCCCACGATTTTCGCTGACACGAATTGAAGTTCAGAACAGAAATAAAGTAATCCCGATGGCCGCCTAGGGACAAGTCGGGTTTGTCCGACTGGCGAAATGAGATCGGTTAGCGATCGCTGCTCTTCAATCTTGTGGAATCCAGCGCGACTGAATCAAGATTCACCGCTGCGGTTGTCTTGCCACCGGTCAGTTTGCGACCCAGGCCAGCCAGTTTTTGGTCTAGACCTTGGTTTAAAAAATAACCGCTCAAAAAGGTGCTAACCAGGGAGAGCAGAATGGGGCCCAGGACAAAAGCGAGGACACCGTGAACGGCAAAACCAGGCACTAGCAGCGATGCGAGCCAAAAACAAACGCCGTTCACCACGAGGGAAAAACTGCCCAGCGTGAGAAAGGTTACGGGTAGCGACAGAAGCGACAGCACTGGCTTGACGGTACCGTTGACGAGGCCAAGGGACAGGGCTGCGGCTAGGGCTGCGGGAAAGGTTGCAATAACAACACCGGGGATAGCCAGGTCAACGACCAAAAGGCTCAAGGCGGTGACTAAGGTGGTCAGAAAAAATGCCAACATGGCTTCTACTCTCTTTTTTCGATAATGGATTCGGTCAAATGTGAAACGCGCGAACTTGTGACTTGTGAGCTTGAACCGGTTCTGAACTAGGCGTTCACTTCGGTGGTGTTTTGTTGCTTTAGCATCTGCTTTTCGTTCTCGGCCTTCTCGTTATGCTTGGCGATCGCCCACACTGCATGAATGCTGCCAGGGAGCCATCCCAAAATCGTTAAAGGCACGTTAATGAACAAGGCCGTGCTGATGCCGTAGGTGAGGAAGACGCCGACGGGGGGGAGCGCGATGGCGATAGCGTAGCGAAGAAGTTTGTTCATGGTATTTTCCTTCCGGTTCCCGGTTTTTTCCGGTTTCTTTGTTCCGTTTTTCTTTGCTCTTTAAGATTGCCAGAGCTGCCCCAAAGGGGGGGAGTCGAGGAAACCCAACGAGATGGCGTAAAAACCTCACTGGGATTAGGGTTTGCCTCACGTTAGGTGTGGTTAATACGACTGCTTATGGGTCTTTTTCATACAGATGTGCCAGGGATGCCGACGTGTTCAGGCTCGATCGATCGCCCGATCGACCAACACACGATGGCTCCATCAGCCGATCGCTTGCTTAAGAGCATTTTGGGTTGCGGCAGCGATCGCCTGATCCGTCGCCTTAGGCAAGTGGTAGTAAGTACCCTGGGCCGCTGCCGCCAATTCCTTGGCAAACCCCGTCGAGATAAACTTATTTTCCGTGTCGATGACCAACAGTTGTAATCCCAATCGAGGGTATTGAGCCGCGATTTCTAGCAACTCTTCTTTGATGTTGGTTTTCTCGATGCCCTTCTCTGTGCCCTCGGCCTGAGGTTCGCCCAAGGAGCGGGCCAAGGAAATATTCCCCCGACCATCGGTAATGGCGACGACCACGGCCTGACCAATGTCACCGGAGGCGATCGCATTCGTTGCCACCCGTGCCGCCTGGGTGAGGCCGTGGGAGAGGGGTGAACCGCCGCCGCAGGGCATCTTTTCGAGGCGTTTTTTAGCGGCGGTGATCGATCGCGTCGGCGGCAGCAGCACTTCGGCCTGCTCACCCCGGAATGGAATCAGGGCCACCTGGTCGCGGTTTTCGTAGGCTTCGGTCAGCAGTCGAATCACGGCTCCCTTGGCCGATTGCATCCGGTTCACCGCCATGGAGCCCGAGGCATCGACCAAGAAAATTACTAGGGCACCAGCCTTGCGCATCAGCAGCTTGGCGCGAATATCGCCGGATTCGACAATGACATTGCGCCCTGGATTGCGCGCTTTGCGGGCTTTTTGATAGGGCGCAGCGGCACGAAGGGTTGCATCGACGGCAATGCGTTTGACGGGGCCACGGGGCAGTAGGGGTTTGACATAGCGGCCCCGGTCTTCGGAGAAGATGAGCGATCGCGCCCCTGAATTCCCCTGCTTGCTAAACTGCTGGGTAAACGCCATCACCGAGTCATCGAGCACGACTCCTTCTGGGTCAAAGAAAAATTCCTCGGGCAAGTCGGGTGTATCGGGTTCGTCGGGTTGATCCGCGTCGTTTTCCGTCTCGTCTTGATTGTCCTCTGGGTCGTCGTCTTGATCCAGATTGTCGTCCGGGGCATCATCCTGGGACTCGTTTTGGGGCGGTGGTGGCGGAAGTTGATCCTCCTCCGTCTCCGGCGGTGGCATGACTCTAGCACGCGGGATAATCACCAGCCGAACCGCTGTGCGCAGGTCGTCTGCGTTGACTTCTGTACGCCCCTCCAGCGCCGCACAGGCCTTAGCCACCCGCACCGCAAACAACTCTGCCCGGTGCCCCTGGACGCCGCCGCGTAACGCTTCAATCACCAGATAGCGAATTTGCTCAGTCGAAATGGTGACATCCTGAAGCCACTCGCGGGCCAACAGAATCTGGGTTTTGAGGCCATCGTTTTCTTCAGCGTATTGGTCGATGAAGGCTAAGGGGTTATGGGCATAGCCAAGGGATTGATCGACGGCTCGGACGCGATCGCCCATGGACAACACCGAGTCCGCCGATAGCACTACCGCAAATCGATCGAGCAAATGGTCTCGCAGCGTCCCCTCCTCGGGGTTATAGGTTGCGATCAGCAAGGGCCGACAGGGATGCTGAAAACTGATACCCTCGCGCTCAATGTTGTTGCGCCCGTCGCTCAGAGCCCCCAGCAACAAATTGGCAATTTGGTCATCGAGTAAATTAATTTCATCGACATAGAGCACGCCCCGGTGGGCCTCCGCCAACAAACCGGGCAAAAACACCGGCTCTCCCCGCTTGATCGACTGACTCACATCTACCGACCCCAGCAGCCGATCCTCCGTGACGCCCAAGGGCACCTGAATAAACGGAGCCGCTATCACTTCGGTTGCTAATGCGTCAGCATCCAGGCTCAAGACTCGGTTCTCGTTTCCACCCTCCGCTGGGCTTGGCCTGCCCTGGCCCAACAGCCGTGCTGCCGTATCGTCATCCCACTCCTCGGGTCGCTGGGGGTCGCCATTGAGCGAGTCTTTGACAATTTCGATGGGGGGAAGCAGCGCGTGCAGCGCCCGTGCCATCACAGACTTGGCCGTGCCGCGACGACCTGCAATCACCACGCCCCCAAGCCCCGGATCGACCGCAGATAGCAGCAGAGCCAGCTTGATGGAATCTTGGCCAACGACGGCGCTGAGCGGGAAGGCCGGGGAGGCGGCGGTGAGAGTGGGCATGGGAAGGGCGTAAAAGTGGATATATTCTGGCTCGATTTAGGAGCAACCCTTGGCGGAGTTGCCCCTATCTCTAGGATACGACAGCCTAAGAGGACGCCGATGCGATCTGGGGCTCGATTTGGGGTGTAATCTGGGGAATGTGGGCATGAACCGAGCGGATGAGGCTCAAAAACTCGCCTGTTCGGGTGAAATAGCCGATTTCTGCCACGTAGTCGCGATCGCCCTGGTGTACCACCACCACCTTATCCCGCATCGATTCCAGCACCTGATACTCATCCGTATGGTGGGCGGGCTGGTGATCCAAATTGATTTGATGGGCGTCATACACCCGCAGTGCCATCGTCTGACCCCCTTGTTGTCGCAACATCTGCTGGCGACGCTCCGGGACATTCCAACAAATGTAGGCTTGGGGTTCGTGCGCTGCACCGGTGTGGAGTCTGCGGTTGGGGCCGCAGGGCATGATGGTGATCTGGCAGCCGTCCTCGGGCGGCGTTGGGCTGTGGGAATGGGCTGAGCGAGCGATCGCCTGCCACTGTTGGTCTGGGGTGAGATAGCCGATTTCGGCGATGTAGTCGCGATCGCTCCCCGGCAGTTCTACAATCCGCGTTTCCTCGTCTGGGTCACAGAGATAGGTTTGGGTGCTACGAGGTGGCTGTACATCTAAATTAAGTTGCTCTGCATCGTGGATCTTCAGAACCAGTTTTGGGTTGCTCTGGGCTTGTCGGTTCTGGGCTTGTAGATCGCGCCGCTGCTCGGACGAGATCTGCCAGTTGACTTGGGCTTGGTGGGAGGTGAGCGGGGTCAGGCTAACCCAGCTGTGGTCGTCTTGGCGGTTTGGATCGTATTGGCCGCTAGGGGTCTCGTAGCGGCTCGAGCTGCTGGGGCTATTTTGGCTGCCGGGGCCACTTTGGCTGCTGGGGCCATTCTGGGGGCGCAGGGCGGCAGCACCGATCGCTGCTGCTCCGAGGATTCCCCCGGCTGCGAGACCTTGGCCTGCGAGAGTGCTTTTATCCGATGTCGAGATTTCTGGGCTCGAGATTTCTGGACTTGAGATTTCTGGACTCGAGATTTCTGGGCTCGCGGGTGTGCTGATTGCTGGTGTGCTGATTGCTTGCGTGCTGATTGCTGGCGTGTTGATTGCAAAGGCAGGCCTGACGGGTGACGGCTCTTCTGGTGCAGGGGTTGCAGATGCAGGGGTTACAGGTGCAGGGGTTACAGACGTATCGTCTCTGGGGGGTTGTTGAGCTGAGGTGCTGCCATCCACGGGCGGACGGGTCGCCGACTTGCGAGCTGCTCCAGCGATCGCCGCTCCAGTGACAGCCGCTCCAGTAATAGCCGCTCCAGTAATAGCCGCTCCAGGGATAGCGGCCCCAGGGATAGCGGCCCCAGAGATAGCCGCTCCAGGGATAGCGGCCCCGGTGGTAGGCTGAACTCCCGCTGTTGGCGTTCCTACCGTTGGCGTTCCTACCGTTGGCGTTTCCGCAAGCCAAGGTCTCGCGGTTGAAGTTCCGGTCGTTGGAGTGCTGGTCGTTGGAATGCCGGGAGGCCGACGACTGCCCTCGCTGATATCGGTTGTGCGATCGGTTGTGCGATCGGGATAGGTGGTCGCCCCAGACCCAGTCTCCCTTGTGGCAGCGGCTCCCACGAAAGGTGAGCCGCTGCTCTCACCCAGTGATGTGGCTCTTGTACGGTTGCGGCCCCAAGCGAGCGGGCCACTGCGATCTTTCATCCACCAGAGCAGCAGAGGAATCAGTGCTAACGGTAGCAGCAGCCACCAGCCGGGTACCCGCCCGGTTTCGGTGGTCTGCCCCGCTTGGGCCACCCCCGTTGAGGAACTGCTGGCGGAATTACCACTGGAATTACCGCTGGAATTACCGCTGGCATTACCAGTGGCATTACCACTGGCTGCGCTACCCGTTTGGGAGCTGTCGGCTGGGTTTGCCGTTGCACCGTCAGCACCAGCGTTTTGGTTGTTGATATTTCCAGAAGCACTAGTCTGACTTGCAACTAAATCTCCCGATTGGCTCGCCGCTTCAGCGTAGCCCAGGAAAGCCTGCACTCCAGGCGTCGGCTCGGGGCCTTGATAGACATAGTTCAGTGGTTGGGAGAACGCGTAGCGTTCGTCGTCGGGCAAAACTTGGTGGAGCGGAACGATGCGGATGTCGGAGCGATCGCTCACTTGGTCCACGATCGCGTAGCCAATCCCGTCCTGACCCAAGGCTTCGATCATGGCGTCGGTATTGTCGTCCACCGGAATGGCCGATTCACCGGACTGAAAGGGTGATTGTTGAAAGACCGGATACGCTGCAAAGGCTCGCCGCGTGTCGCTGGTTTCTGGGCGATCGATCAACCGAATCGGGCCGGGCTCACCGCCCACGTCCTGCCAATCGGTAATTTCACCCCGAAAAATCTTGGCAAACTGCGCATCGCTTAAACTGCCGCGAAAGGGATTATCGGAACCCGTCACAATCGCAATCTTGTGTCGGGCTAGCGGCACCGCCACCAGTCCCTGGGACTGCTCTGCTGCGGTGAGCGGACGCCCAAGGGCGGCAATGTCCAGATCGCCAGCCAAAATATTTTGCACGGCAATATCTGAACCCCGGCTGGCCAATTGCAGCGCGGCGTCGGGAAAGCGTTGTTTGAAGCCCTGCTGCAACACGCGGTTGGTCGGCGCGTTGCTCGGGTCGCCATCCAGGCGCAGGGTTGTGCCTGGGGGCAAAGCCTGCTCGGCTGGGGTGAGATCTACCTGGCTGATGAGCGGGCTGACGGGAGCCAACCCAGGTGCGGATGCCTGAGACAGCGACTGAGCCTGGGCGGGGGAAACCAACAGCAGACCCAGTAAGAGGTGGGGCGATAACCACGCGCTGGAGACCCAGCCGGAATTTGGGCCAGATCTGCTTTGGTCAGAGGTTCCTGAGCGAGAAACGCTTGGGATAGAAACTTTTGGAACAGAAACTTTTGGGACAGAAACTCGTGGGATAGACATGGTGCATTCCTAAGTTGAGACGAACAAAGCCCTATGCTACAAGACAGGGCTTTGTTTGGACGTACTGGCAATCTAGCCCTAGCGATCGCCCCTTCGCACCGAACTTAAGACTTCTTCTTAATGCGTGGGGTGGGTTTGGGAGGGGATTTTAATCCTCGTTCTTTTCAGGGCCGAGAGTCGTCACTCCTGTGGTGGTCGTCTCGCCCAGATCGACCCCTCCAGGAATCAGCGAAGCATTGCCTGGAATTGAACTGGAAGACGCACAACGGTTGAGATTGCAACTGTTGTCCAACGATTGTCAACTGCCAAATAGCCCAGCTCTGCGACATAGCCCGTGCCAGGGCGGCAATTGCGAGGATGGAGAGCAAGGATGCCTTCGGGGCCATCGCAAGGGTAGGCGAGGAAGGGGCGACGGCGGGCAACGCTTCCAAGCTGGGCGGAGCCAAGGGTCTCTGTTGGAATGGCTTCTTGGGCTTGGTATTCATAGAGGCGTACCTCCAAGCCGCCGCCTTGCTCGATCGGCAGGGAGGCGCGCTGCTGATCTGCGACCATCCAGCGTGCCCACAGCGTTCTGCTTTCAGGAAGATGGCTGCTGACAGGGCTGCTCGCAAAGTCCCGATCCTCAAGGCTCAAAAGCAGATGGGTCGAAGTTCGCTCATCATAAAACTCAAGATTTCCCAGCTCAGGATTTCCCAGCTCAAGATTTCCCAGGGCTGGACTCTGGGGATTTTCATGGCTTGCCGGGGCATTCCCCCTCGGGTTGTCCAGCAAGGTACTCCTGAGATGCGCGCGCTTTAGGTTGTCCTTGCGCAGATCTGCGATCGCACTGACTAGGATCGTCCCCCCAGCCAGCAACAAGAGCCCGCGCACTGCCCAGTTGTCGAGCCAAGTCCCGCGCGCATTCAATGACGCACCGTCTGCCAATAGCCCGCGTCCGCGCAAAACGGTTGCATAGGCCATAAATGCCTCAGCCTTGGCGCTAGGCTTTGGCCCCCGGTAGACATACACCATGGGCTGTGAAATTGAATAGCGTGGATCATCTGGCATGACCTGATGCAGCGGCACAATTTTGACATCGCCTCGGCTGACTTGATCGGGGTTGACAATGTCGTCGCTGACTTGGTCAATCAGGGCGTAGGTGATGCCGTCTACGCCTAGGGTTGCGGCAATGTCGCTGAGGCGATCGCCCCGTCCTGGAGGCGCTCCAGTTGTCTTGTCAACTCCAGCGAACATGGGATAGCGAATCAGCGCCTCGCGGGTGGCGCTATTGGCCGCGCGATCGACCAGCCGCAATGGACTGTCTTGTCCACCCACCTGAGACCAACGGGTAATCTCACCCCGCAGAATTTGGGCCAGCTGAAGATTCGTCAAGCTGCCCTCAAAGGGGTTGTTGGGGCCGATCAACACCGCAATTTTATGCCGTGCCAAGGGAACTGCGATCAGTCCCTGGGCTTCTTCCGCAGGCGTCAGCGGACGGCTGATCGCCGCCACATCTAGGCTGCCATCCAGAACGTTGGCAAGCGCCGTCTCGGTGTTAGCGGTTCGCACATCCACCTCGGTACCCGGAAAGCGGCGTTTGAATTCGTAACGCAAGAGCTCGCTGAGGCGAATCAGGCTGGCATCGCCGCCGACCCAGACGACGGTGCCGGGTGCGACTTGCTGGGGAACCTTGAGGCGTGGGCGGACGTTAGCGATGGCCGATGTTTGAGGCGATGTTTTGGCTGATGTTTTAGACGTTTCATTCGCCGGGTCGGTGACGGGAGCTGGCAAAATTCCCTCCGAAAAGTAGTCGTCGGGATCTGCTTGGACAGACGAGCCTTTGAATAAGCCCGAGAATGATAAACCCGAGAACACTCTGGATTTGGGGCCTACTGGCTTGGGGGCCGTCTGGGCAGATTTTTGGGCAGACTCCTGAACCGTTACATGGGCAGCGTCTGGGTTAGAAAATGGGTTGGAGAAAATGACCCAGCCGAGTAACGTTCCTGCTGCGGCTGTGGCCAGCAGAATGCCGAGCATGTTTGGGCTGAGCGGCCCCTGGGGGCTGTGGCTGCGGTATCGAGGGCGGGAGCCTAGCGATCGCACCAAAAAAGGCCCTGACAAAGCTCGCGATCCTGCCATGGCGCTTGCGATCCGAATTGCTTTCTGGCTGCTTGCCTGTTTGCTGCTTGCCTGTTTGCTGCTTGCCTGTTTGCGGCTCGCCTGGGGGACAGTTGCCCGCACTGTTGCCTGAGCGTGTCCTTGCCGCTGCCGAAATCGATGAATTAGCACGTCACATCACCCCAAATATTGACCACACCACACCATGCCTCAACGGCCATGGACATTTCTGCTTCCATGACACTGAATTTCGATCGCCTAAACCATCAGTTCTAGCTCACGTTCGTATCCGGTGTCATGGCCCTCACTCCTCTAATCTAACGCTGCTGCAACGCTATGCGGGGTGGGCTTTAGACTTACTTTGGAATTTGTAAGGAATTCGTGACCTGGGTGCGACTCGGGCGTGACCTAACGGCTCGACGGAATAGTCTTAAAGGCACAGTCTTAAAGGCCTGCCTTACAATAGGCTCGGTGGCGGAATGTCCCGCCGGGTTTTCAACGGGTAAAGTGCGATGGCTCCAGATATAACGGCTCAGCAGGTGGCTCACCCGATCGCTCCGTCAGCGGCCCAAAAGGTTGTCGTGGGTCTTTCGGGTGGCGTGGACAGCTCAGCGGCGATCGCCCTCCTCCACGACCAGGGCTACGCTGTGGAAGGCCTGACCCTGTGGCTGATGAAAGGCAAGGGCCAATGCTGCTCTGAGGGCATGGTGGACGCGGCCCAAATTTGCGAGGGCATGGGCGTGGCCCACCACATTGTTGATATTCGCGACAATTTTCAGGTCAATATCATCGACTACCTCGTGGACGGCTACGCAGCCGGGATTACTCCCCTGCCCTGCTCCAACTGCAACCGCGCCGTCAAGTTTGGCCCCATGTGGGCCTATGCCCGCGACCAGCTTCAGGCAGACTACATCGCCACCGGGCACTATGCTCGCACCCGCTGGGATGCCGCCACGGGTCGAACTCAACTGCTGCGCGCGGTTTATCGGCCCAAGGATCAGTCCTATTTTCTCTACGACTTGCCCCAGGACGAACTGGCCCACGTGCTGTTTCCCCTAGGAGAATACGCAAAAGCCCAGACCCGCCAAGCCGCTGCTGACCACGGTTTGCACACCGCCGAAAAGCCCGAAAGCCAAGATCTGTGCCTAGTGGAGGCCAATGGTTCCATGCGGGCTTTTTTGGATAAATACCTGGCCCCGAAAGCGGGAGAAATTATCCATGCCTCTGGCGAAGTCTTGGGTCAGCACGATGGCATTCACCACTACACCATTGGCCAACGCAAGGGCTTGGGCGTGGCCTACAAAGAGCCGCTCTATGTCGTTGCCCTCGATCCGGTGATGAATCGGGTGGTGGTGGGCAGCCGCGACGCGACGTTTGCCTCGGAGTTGACGGCCCAGCGGGTGAATTGGGTCTCGATCGCAGAACCTACCCAACCGATGCGAGCAGAAGTCCAAATTCGCTATCGTTCGGCTCCAGAGCCCGCGACGGTGACGCCCCTCGGGAATCAGCGGGTTCAGGTGGTGTTTGATCAGCCCCAGTCCAGCATTACGCCGGGGCAGGCGGCGGTTTGGTATGACGGCGAGCTGCTGCTAGGGGGCGGTGTGATTGAGCGGTGTGATTGAGCGGTGTAATTGAGCAGTGTGACTGAATTGACGCGATGTTGGCCGTAGGGACGAACCGCCGGTCGTCCAGTCTTTGTTTTGTAGGCTTAGTAGGCTGAAGTAGGGACTTAGGGCGTGAATGTCTCCCTACACAATGCTTTATGACTCAACAAGGGGTGAGCCCCCTAGGGGTTGGCTATCTCGATCGCCTATAGTTTTGACTGTGTGCCCCAAATTTAATTGCCCAGAGCCTTGAGGTCATTAAACCCTAGCTTTGCATCGTTTTCCATGCCTGGAGCGAAGTTTTTATGTGGCAGGGACATTCGGTTGATTTTACGGGTGGTTTCACCATTCGTTTGAGAATTATTTTAGGTTTGCTGGGTCTGTTTGGCAGCACGCTGGCAATGGGTTTGGCAATGGGTTTAGCACCCGAGTCCTCCTGGGCTCAAAACAGTACTGGCACGGTGGGTCGTACCCACGGGCGATCGGGCGGCTCTCGGGGCTGTGCCTTGGCGGCTCCGGGAGGGGACGCGTTGCTGGCTGCAAAGCCTGCGCTGGTGTTGTTGGGAGCGGAGGGCGTGATGCAAGCCGATGCACAAGCGCCGCTGTTTGCTTGGTATGTGCGCGATCGCGGTTCCTGGCCCCTAGAATTTCGCATCTACCGTCAGCGGCTCGATGCCCCGGATGAAGCTGAACTGGTGGTCGAACTGGCCAATGCTGCTGTCGTGAGCCAAGCGGGCATCATGACGCTGCCGCTACCAGAGCAGGTGACAACCCTGGAGCCGGGTCGGCGTTATTGGTGGCAGGTGGAACTGCGCTGCGATCCCCACGATGCCTCGGCCAATATTTTTGCCGAGGCAGAACTGGAGGTTTCAAACTCGGGGCGCTTGGTCAGCCATCCCTTGAACCAGGGCCGAGGAGAAATCCTCGGAGAAGCCCACGGAGAGACTCACGGAGAAACCCCAGAACAAACCCTCAGCTCATGGCTGCGGGCCAAGGCCAAAGGCGAAGCTCTGCCCCGAGTTCGGCCTGACTGGACGAATTGGGGGCTGAGCGTTGCGGAAGCCGAGGCGATCGAACTGGGCCAGGTGTCTTGGGTGGTGATCCCGTCTCCCCAAAGCCCTAAAGTCCAAAAGCCCTAAAGCCAATTCCCCACCAAAATAAACGGTGCCCAATAGCCGGGGTGACGATAGGGGGAGTTTTGGGTTTTGCTTAGCCAGTCCTTTTGCATGGACTGGAGGGCGCTCGCCCGTCCCTCCCCCGCCTCCCAGTGGCGATAAAACTGCGGCATCATGATCGCCGTGGCCTCATCCTCCACCAGCCACAGCGACGCTACCGTAGAGCCAATTCCTGATTGGATGGCAATCCCCGCGATTCCTAGGATGTCGCGATCGCTGCCCGTTGCCGTTTGACAAGCACTCAGGGTAAGCAACTCTAGGGGTTGGGCAGACCCGACCGACAGCGCCTGCATCCGTGCCAGCGTCAGTTTGCCGTTGATGGCTTCAGAACTGAGGCGCTCGAGCGAGATGGCCTCTAACCTAGCGTCAGCATCCAGAACCCCAGACGAAACCTCAGGTGCCTGCGCAACCCGGATCACCTCAGCATCCCGATTCTGACCCCCCAATGCCGTAGGGACGAACCAACCTTCGTCCGGCTGCCGCTCGACCTGTCGTTGCTCGGCCTGGTTTCTAGGAACCGCCGAAAAATTAGTCAAGCTTTCCGGTCGCCCAGTGACCAAAAACGTCTGACGACCATCAAAGCCAAAGCGAGTGTGGGTCGCCAGATGCAAAACCTGGGTTGCGGGCTCGGTTCGGCCCAGCTCCTGGCGCACCCTTCCCAGTGTAAAGTCTGAGTCGAGCAAGGTGTCGCTGCTGGGCATCGCCTGCTTCATGCCCCCGAGTTCTTCTGCGACGTGCGGCAAGGCGGGGAAGTACAGCGGCTGCGCTTGGAAGGCGACC
>JAAUOP010000189.1 GCA_012034805.1 Synechococcales cyanobacterium CRU_2_2
TGGAGATCAGATTGTTAGTAAGACCTATATGACCCGAGTGGAAGGAGAAAACACTCGATTGAGGCACTATCTGGCTCGGCTGCATCGCAAGACGTTGTGTTATTCCAAGTCCCTGAAGATGCTGCAACATTCGATACGTTCGTTGGGTCATTATCTCCGGTTCCGGGAGTTGCCCCTACCACCTAGATTCATCTCGGAATTCAGAAACGCCCTGAAAGTGCGATCCCCCCAACGCCAACACATCCTAGCTTGGTACAGCGCCGCTCAACAACTCGGGCAATCCATCGCACAGCTCAATCACATCCAAAAACTGAGGCAGCAGCAACTGACAGGAACCTGAGGCTGAGAAGATCGTGGGCGATCGCAATCCCAATTTTATCAATCCCAATTTTATCAATCCCAATTTCGTTCTCAGCCGTGAAGACTACATCTTGTTCGAGAAGACTCTTCAACAACACAAACGCACTCGGTTGGCTGAGCATAAAGACGGAGAACAAATCGAGGCGGCATGAGTATGGGCGATGATGGCGTCGTTGATCAACAAAAGGCTGCCGAACCCCGTCGCCGACTCAGGGACTCCATGGGTAGTGCTCCAAAATGAGGATGGCTAAAACCGTCTGCCAGCAAAAACTTCACCCATTTTCTAGCCTGTGGAAGAGGGTAAGTATCTGTCGATGAGATGGCCCAGAGTACCTGTGGCTATCCTTACCTAAATTAGGACTACCGACAGCTCAACTAAACCGGTGGGATCGATCTGAGGGACTGGCAGCGCAATGTAAAGAGTTTAACAAGAAAAGACCGATTAAGGGAAAAAAGTCAAGCTATTATGATACTCTTGTTTGAGATTCTGTAGTGCGTTATTAAATTTTACACGCACTGTCGGGCCAATGTTTTTGCATAGTTCAGTGGAGCCAGTGTCTACTGGTTGTTTGCTTCGATGGGCCGCCCCAAGCATCAGTCTCAGCTCAATACTTTGTTTGACTACGCTAGCCTTCAAGTCGCTGACCGTCAGGTCATCGAAAAATGCACGCTGGAGATTCGCGATCGCCTACGGCGCTCAGCCCAGGACATTCTTGAAATTGGGCAGCGTCTTGCTGAAGTGCGCTCCCATCTCCAATACGGTCAGTTCCTCACCTGGCTGAACACTGAGTTTGGCTGGAGCCAGCGCACGGCCTACAATTTCATCAATGTGTATGAGACTTTTGGAGACAAAGTTGCAAAACTTGCAAAGGTAGACATCGCAACTTCCGTACTTTATCGACTGGCTTCGCCGTCGGTCTCTGAGGAGCTGAGGGCAGAGGTTCTAGAAGAGGCCCAGTCCGGTAAAAACATCACGAACAAGGCTTTTAAGCAGATGCTGGAACAGCGTCAGCAGACCAAACAGGTCTTCGGAAACTCGCTAGATCAATCTCGGCATCCGAGCGAGATGCTGGAGGCTAGCTCTTCTGAAAATCAGCGCCACGCGCCTGAAATCAGAGTAGTCATTCCGCAAATTGTCCAGCACCCAAGTCCCGTCGCCCAGCCCTTAGTTTCGCTTCAGTCTGACTGGTATCAACTCGGGGACAATCATCTTATCTTTTGCGGTGACACGGCCTCTCCAGCATTTGTGCATTGTGCGCCTGCAGCTAAGTTGGCGATTGCTTTCACCGAGGAAGACTGGGGCCATGACTGGCTGGTCGAACAAGTCGACCGAATCGTGGTACTGCCCGAACGGGACAGCCGACCCGAGACCTTTCAGCAGCTCGTACAGCTCCTCTCTCATCCCGGCGATATCTTGATTCTGCCTTGGCTGCCGTTCGCTTCAATGGTCGCGATCGCCCATCGATTGGGGCGAAAAGTGTATGCAGGAGATCCAGAGGCCAAACGGTGTGAGAGAGCGATCGCAGCCTCTGGCTTGAAACCCACACCGACTTCTGCAGAATGCGTTTGTGGTTTAGTCGTTTAAGATCACAAACACCAATAGGGGTTCAAACACGAGTCCAGATAGGGGTCTTGATTCAAATACCAATATCCATTCGTCAGTCTTCGTCTAGGCAGAAGAGGAAGAGTGCGGCCTCGTGAGATAGGCTCGCTGAACAGTCTGTGAAAAGATTCGGATAAAAGCGGGCTGATTCACAAAAAAGTGTCCTCCTTCTACAAATTGATGGACAAATTGCGATTGGGTCTGGGCTTCCCACGGTTGCACCTCTTCAGCGCGGGTAATCTCGTCCGCTTTTCCTGAAAATGCTGAGAGGGGGCAAGTGAGTAATGGGATCGGCTGGTAACGATAGTTTTCTAAGACCGAAAAATCGGCTCGCAAGCTGGGCAGCAACAACTCCATGAGTTCTTGGTTCTCTAGAATGGCTTCAGGGGTGCCATCGTAGCAGCGGATGGCCTCAATAAATTGAGCGTCGGGTAATGCGAAAATGGATGGATGCGGACGCTCGATTTGGGGTGCGCGCGCGGCTGAAACGTATAGATGAAGAGGACTGCTGCCGCCGAGCTGTTGGAGTCGTCGCGCTAGCTCAAAGGCAATCAGCCCACCCAGACTGTGCCCGAAGAAGATAAAGGGTTTGTCGGCCTGCCGTTGAATATGAGGGACTAGCGATCGCACCAAAGGCCCCAAGGCAGTCAATGGCTCTTCTGCAAACCGGCGTCCACGCCCCGGCAACTCAACCGCGTGCAGTTCGATGGAGGGGGGTAGAACCTTTGGCCAATCGTAATAAACCTGGGCAGAGCCTCCTGCAAAGGGAAAACAGAACAGCCGCAGGGTCGCATCTGGATTGGGCTTAAAACAAACGAGAGGCTTCGTCATCAAACAATATCAAGATGAGGGGGTGAACTGTAGTCGGTTTCGGATTCCAGGGGCCTGGAATCTCAGCGAGTTTTTGCCGAACGTCTTTTGAAGTAGCGGCCCAAATAGTCCGGACCGGCCCAAGCCCGAAACGGCAGCAGAGTCGCTTCCCAAAGCCTGTTGTAGATCGTACCATTATGCAGTCCGGTCTCAGGAAACTCGTTGTATTGAGGAGCATGGTAAGTCCCGAACAAAATGTCCCAGAACGGAAAGAACGCAGCAAAATTTTTATCAAGATGTTGATCTTGGAACGAGTGGTGGATGCGGTGATACTGAGGGCCGGTGACCCAGGACGAAAGCTGGCGCAAATTGAGTTTGAGGTTCATGTGAATGAAGTGCAACCAAAGCATTTCGGTAAAGGCCAACAACCCCAGTTCCAAACCGCTAAACCCAAACAGCAGACCCATGGGAATGCTGAGAAAGAAGACCAGCAGAGGCTCTTCAAGCCAGTGGACTCGTCGACTGCTGGTGACATTCAAGGAGCGATCGCTGTGGTGAAGCTTATGCTGCTCCCAAAGAACTGGCAGCTTGTGCTGACAACGGTGAAACCAATAGTAGAAAAAGTCAGTCACGGCAAAATAGAAAAATGTGGCCGCTCCATATTCCCATCCCGTTTGAGGCTGCGGGATATCGAACAGCGGCGCTCCGGTGAATGATTGCAGCCAAGAGACAATCAGGCTCAAACCCGCCACCTGAAACAGCAGACTAAACACCGTGTACAGCACATACCAGCGAAGATTGAACCACAGATCCGAGAGCGGCTGATGCCGCTCCACGGGGCGGATGCGTTCTGCGACCATAAAAACACCGTAGATAAGCATGCCCGTGAGCAAATACTTCGCTAAAGCGATGGGGTTTGTCAGCAGTTCCATAGGCTTAATTTTGGGGTACGAGGAAACACGCCTGTACATGACAAATTCTACACAAATTTTCTGAAGCAAACCGCCATACGGTTTACTATTAGGAATAAATCTCAATTAGAAGCTTTGCCCATGCTGGTGATTCGGCAGCTCAATAAAACGTATGTCAACGGCATTCAGGCTCTTCGAGATGTGTCGTTGGAGCTAGACTGCGGTATTTTTGGCTTGCTCGGGCCGAATGGTGCAGGCAAATCCAGCCTCATGCGGACGCTGGCGACGCTGCAGGCAGCGGATTCGGGTTTCGTACATCTCAACGGAGTGGACGTGCTGAACGACCCCCAGCAGGCAAGAGGTAGGTTGGGCTATTTGCCCCAGGATTTTGGAGTTTATCCTAATGTGTCAGCAGAAGAATTGCTGGACCAACTGGCGGTATTCAAAGGCTTTACTCACCGACGGCAGCGGCGAGACCTCGTTGCACAGCAGCTCGCGCTGGTGAATCTCTATGAGCAGCGCAAACAAAAATTAGGGACGTTTTCCGGCGGGATGCGTCAACGATTTGGTATTGCCCAGGCTCTCCTCGGCGCAACGGAGTTGGTGATTGTGGATGAGCCAACGGCGGGACTAGACCCAATGGAGCGAATTCGATTTCAAAATTTATTAGCAGAGATTAGCCGCGATCGCGTCCTAATCCTCTCCACCCATATTGTCGAGGACGTGGCCGACCTCTGTCCCCAGATGGCGATTCTCCATCGTGGGCGGATTGTGCGCAATGGCAGCCCGGCAGTGCTGACGCGATCGCTACGGGGCAAGGTCTGGGCCAAGCGGCTCGATCTGGGTGAGCCAGTTCCTACGGATTTGCAGGTGATTACCTCGCGGATGGTGCAGGGGGCGCGATCGCTACGGGTATTGAGCGCGGCAGCTCCGGATGCAGATTTTGAAGCCGTAGAGCCGGATTTGAATGATGTTTATTTCACCGCTTTGCTGGAGAACATAGAGGCGATCGCAGTATGACTCTCAATCTTTCTACTCGTCCTTCGGCTCAGGCGGCAATCCCGAAGCGGTCTCTATTTTCTGGTGTCTTTTCGGCTATTCTAAGGTTTGAATTTTTATATCACTTACGCCGTCCAAGCTTTTGGCTGATCACGGGACTATTTTTTACGTTTGGCATGGTTGATGTCCTGTCTAACGGCGCGCAGGGCAATGCCTTCTTCTTTATCAATAGTCCGAGCCAAATTTTTCAAACTACCATTTGGTACAGTCTTTTTGGAGTCTTGGCGGCAGCTGCATTTGTAGCGGAAACCTTTGTTCGTGATGCTAATACGCGCATAGAGTCGCTGATTCTCTCAACGCCGCTATGCAAGTGGGATTATCTGGCTGCTCGATTTATGGCAGCTTTTGGCATGACGCTGCTGGCGTTTTCAGGCTACCTGCCGGGAATGGTTTTAGGAACGCAGTTTCCAGGATTAAATGATTTTGCATTGGGACCTTTGCGACCGCTGGCCTATGTGCTGGCTTATCTCATTTTTGCTCTGCCTAATCTGTTTTTAGTCTCCGCTTTGGCTTTTTCCCTCGCTTCTCGCACCCGCAGCTTGGTGATGACCTATGCCGGATCCATTATTTTGATTATGCTCTACTTGGCCACGCTGATGCTGGTGGGAACAGAGGTGATTGACTACGAGCAGTATCGGCTTTGGGCGATGGTTGATCCGTTCGGCTTCTATGCCTTTGAGGAGAAGCTGATGTCTTGGTCGGTGCATGAACACAACCAGCTCATGCCCACGTTGACGGGGACGCTGCTGTGGAATCGGCTGCTGTGGCTGGGCCTGGGGGTAGGGATTTGGATCGATAGTTATCGCGCCTATGAAATGGTGGGGCTGCGGTCTGCTCGTTCATTTGGCCGCGATAAATCCGGTGTTGTCCAGAGACGCGAGCAGGGCGAATGGCGGTTTGTCCCAGCAGGGGCTGAACACCGGGCCGTTGACGAAAACCCAAGGAAAGCCGCGCTGTTGCAGTGGCTGCATCGCAGCGGATTTGAGACGCGATCGATCCTGACGGGACGAGCCTTTCTGCTGCTCACGGCCTGTGGTTCGATCAGCCTTGTTATTACCGCAATTAGTTCTCGCTCCCACAACTATTCCTATCCCAGTACCGATCTGCTGGTGCATTCTGCCAATCTTTATTTAGAGTACATTCTCTTTGCCATCATTGTGGTTTACGCCGCAGAGCTATTTTGGCGCGATCGCACGCTCCGTCTTCAGCTAGTTTTTGATGCAACCCCGGTCTCCAACGGTGTCCTACTGCTGTCCAAGCTGACGGCGCTGTTTGCAGTGATTACGATCAATTTGCTGTTGGCGATCGCCGTTATGGTCGCTTATCAGGCTCTAAATGGCTATACGCAATTCGATCTGCCGCTCTACTTCAAAATGCTCTTTGTGGAACACGGCCCCTATTTCTACCTCACTGCTGTATTAGCCCTGTTTACCCAGGTCATCACACGCCAGAAGTATGCAGCGATGGCGCTGACGGTCTTGATCTCACTCTCTAAAATCCCGCTAGATGCCCTGGGTTGGTACCACAACCTCTATCGCTGGGCCAGTACCAACGACATTGAGTACTCCCCCATGAATGGCTACGGCCATTTGATGACAGGGCACCTCTGGTATGTGCTCTATTGGGGACTCTGCGGTACGGCGTTGATGCTCACGGCCTATATCTTTTGGCCCCGAGGGATTGTCTCGGGGGGCTGGCGCGGCTGGCAAAGGGTGTGGCGACAGGCTGGGGCCGGAGTCACGCGCTTACTGGCAGGGACGCTCGTGCTCTTCGCGGGAGTCGGGAGCTGGATTTTTTACAACACCACCCAGCTCAACGCTTATCAGCCTCCCGGCAAGGAACTCACCGCCGCTGAGGTTGAACGACGTTTTAAGCAGCATGAAGCCTTGCCCATGCCGGTAGTTACGGCAACGAAGCTCAAGGTGGAACTCTATCCCCAAAAGCGATACTTCGTGGCAGAAGGGGAATACCAGCTTAAAAACAACACAAAGATTCCGATTCGAGAGTTGCATTTGCTGACGTTTATTAACCTTGAACTCGCCAATGTGACTTATCTCGGTGCAACGCTGCGTGAAGCTCAACCGGAATGGGGCTATTATATGTATGACTTGGACAAACCGCTGTTGCCGGGAGAAACGCAGACGCTCCGGTTTACAACGAGCACGAAGCAGCCTCAGGGGTTCAAAAATCAGGTGGATACTGATGATGTTTACATGATCCATCCCAACGATGTGGTCAGCAATGGAACCAACCTCTACAGTCCGTTTATCCTGCCCTTTGTCGGCTACACAAAAATGGTTGAGCATAAGAAAGCTTGGCAGCGTCACAAGCTAGATTTACCGCCGTTGGATGAGCGGATGCTGCCCCATGATGACCCGAGGGGGCTGTCGCAGCCGATGATGTTGACCCATTGGATTGGGGGACAGTGGATTTGACGGTGGGGACATCGGGAGAGCAAACGGCGATCGCCCCCGGCAACCTCATCGGCCAGTGGCAGGCCCATGGCCGCCAACTACTTCCGCT
>JAAUOP010000190.1 GCA_012034805.1 Synechococcales cyanobacterium CRU_2_2
TGATTTAGGGGTGGTTCAAAGCCTCTCGAAGCCTCCGAACCCTCCGAAGCCTTGACGGGCTTAGGGCTTGGGGCATTTTGGGGCCTAAGTTCGGGGGGCAATCCGGCCTCATCGCCAGGGGAAATGCGCAAATAGCCCAAAAGGTCGTATTTTTTGGCCATATCGGGGACTGTATAAAAACACAGCCGCCGTTCCCTTTGTGGTGGAAAATCCCAAGCTCATTCATCAGCGTTCCGAACTTAGTGTTAGAGCAGCTCTTGTGACCGTTGCGCTTGGCCCATGCCACATATCGCTCATAGAGGTCATAGGCTTGAATCCCTTCGTGCCCATAGGGGAACTCATCAATGAGGAAGCGATATTCCGGGTGGTCATTGCAGAATCGCTCAATCGAAGCGTCCTGAACTGCCCTGACGCTGCCGCTCCAGCGAATGACCGCCTTGGCGCTGGCGACGGACATCGACCAGGCCCAGGCGAAGATGCCGGGTAATTCGGCCTGTAGCTTCTCGCTGAGCCGGTGGTCTGGCTCTTTGGGGGGATGGTTGAAGGGAATTAGACAAAGCCTCCGATCCAGGCCCTCGGTGCCGCTGCTGGGCACGCTCACGTAGTCGTTGTAAGCTCTTACGACGACAACCCCTAAACGCAGTGTGGCCTTGTCTTTGAACAGCTTTTTGACGCTCACCGCCTCGTTTGAGACGACTTTGTTGAAATTGCCGATGCCGCTCATGTAGCCCGTGGCGTCGGCGTCGATGGCGATTTTCTTGTCGATGAGCTGGCCCAGGCCCTCGGGGCTGCTGAAGCTATCCGGGGCCGCGCTGCCGCAGTTGTCCTCACCCACCAACTGCACCAGCACATCCAGCAATGTCCCCTTGCCGGTGCCCTTGCGGCCAATGAGGTCTAGGGACTTCTCGACGGGAAACTTATAGCGCCGGTCCTTTGGGGCGAGTATCCATCGGAACCAAGCCCGGATGACGGCGATGAGCTGCTCATCTTGGCCGGTGGCCTGCTGGAGGAATTGCAGCCAGACGGGGCACTGGGCCTCTGGCTCGAAGCCATAGGGCAGAACGCTGGTGCAGTAGTCGGAGCGGCGATGGCCTCTAAATTCGTTGGTCGCGGTGTTGAGGGTTCCATTCTCGAAGCTGAGCAGGTCCGCGCTGTTCCAACTGTCCTCTGGGACGATCGTGCGCCGGGCGATCTCATCCATGGTGTAGGCGTAGAGAGCGCCGCTGCGGTCTTGCCAGTTCTGGGCGTCAAAAAATCTTGCGACGACGGCGGCCAGCTCCATGGAATCGCCTGCAATCTGCCAGCATTTCCCAGTCCAGCGATACCAGCCCAGCCCAGGGCGATAGGCCCAATCCTCTTTGAGCACCGACCAGGCCATGAGCGCTTTGACGTGGTTGGGGGGTTCCTTCAGCGTCAGGATGCAGCGTTCTGCCAGCTCCCCCTCTGCTGGCGGCTTGGTCTCTGGCCCTTGGACTATGGTCCCCCCAGATTTTTGGCGCTTGTAGACCACCATTCTCTTGGGGGTGGATTGGAGGCTGTGGAAGGCATCGAACAATTTGGCAAAGGCCTCGGCCCCATGGCGGGCGATGAAGTCATCAAGACCGTTTTTTTGCCATCGACCTCATTGGGAAGGAGGATTGGAAATCCTCTTCCTGCGCGCGCCCGCGTATGTGAGAGTAAAGATTCCATTGCCTTCGAGACACTGGATTTAACAACCAGGTCTGAATCGAAGGCGATTCCCACTGGTCTCCACTTCCAATTAATCTCTTCAAGTTCAGGCAGGAAGCGGCTTATAGCCCCCGCAAATTCTGGCTCGTCACAGTCCCAGGCGCTCCCATCGACGCCTTGCCATTCGCCGCGTGAGTTGCGATCGACGAAGGCAGAGACCCCAGAACCTGCAATTGTGGGGATTCCGATTGCACATCCTGCATCGCCCTTCTTCTCGCCCTCGGTGAGAACGATGGGGACTGAGCTTTTTTTGAGCACCTTACCCCAGTCCATCAGGGGCGAAAAGTAGGGGCGTGAGCCGGAGCCTTTGGGGCTGAGGTATTTGGGGCGGTTGCCGTCCTCATCGGCGTAGCTCTCGCGCTTGGCGGGGTCAGCTTTGGCCCAGTCTGGCTTGAGGCGGGTGAAGGGCTTTTTGCTCCACTTGCCCGTGAGGATGGGATAGGGCTTGCCGGTGAGGGGATGGCCGTAGGTGAAGAGCAGGCCGGGGAGATAGTGGCCGGTGGCTTTGCCTGCTTCCTGGGCGGTGACGGTGCGGTGATGGGTTGCTAGGGCCTGTTCTTCTGTCAGGCCGGACTCCATCAGCTCAAGGACGTGGTTTTCGCAGAGCTGGACGGGGGGCGGGCTTGCTGCGTTGGCTTTGTTTGGGGGCTGCTGTTTGGGGGCTGTTGCTGGTCATTTGCTATCCTTTTTGCATCAATACGTTGGCGAAGTTCTCCAACGCGAACAGTCGAGTCTGAAAGGCTTCAGGGCTCACCTCTGCGGTGTAGTCGGTGAGGCCTTTTTCTTTGGCGTATTGTTTGAGCCATTCCTGGCAGTGATCGCGGGTGTTCTCCAGGGCTTTGGTTTCACCAGCCCCGTGATTTTTGCCGCCGCAGATGCAATCACAGTGTTTATGTTTGGCGGCGTAGCATTTGGCATCGCAGCGCCCAACGCAAATGCGCCCGGTATAAACGGCGATGAGTGTGGCCATTGTTGTCGCTATCTCACTGGTATTTGCCAATACAAAAACCCCTCGGGGATGACCGTCCCAAGGGGCTTTACTGGAGATACGATGTGTTTTCAACACCTCTAGTTATTAATTATACAGGCAATAATCGACACTTCTAATCACTGAAGTATCAATCTTTTTGCATGGTATAATTAGGGTGAAAGAAATCATTTGTATTCCAATAAAGCGCCCTGGGGATGGCTGTTCCTGAGGCGTTTTTTCTTGTGAATTAATCGGGGGCAAGCATTGCCGCTAAATCGTTGGCTGATTCTCCAATGTATTTAGCTTTGCTCATTCCAGGCTCATCCCCTAGCTTTTTGCTACGGGCGTATTGAATCCTCGCTAAATCTGCGATGAGTTCGGATAGAACAAAGCAAATCTGCTGAAGATTCGCGATGGATTCGGCGTTGGTTTCTGGGTCAATGCTGAGCGGTTTTAGGGTCTCTATCGGTAGGCTCATTTTGGGATTTTCCGAGGGGCTATATGGGATTTGCCAAAAATCGGCCATGGGCCTGGGATGAATCCGCAGATCATCACGTAAAAGGCTCCTAAGGGGGGTTTGATGCGGCTTTGAGCTGTTCGGGAGAGAGGGAGTGCTCACGGATGAGGGTTTCCAGCTCGGCCAGCTTGTTGATGATGACGGGGGGCGCTTCCTTGACGTTGATGGTGAGGAGATGCCATTCGGCCAGGATGGTCCCGTCTTCGGCCTTGCGGAACATTTCGCTGATTACTGAGACGCTTTCGTCGGAGGTGATGGCCTCCCAGTTTTCGAAAAGGCGCGTTCGATGCGGGAGGGAAGGTTGCGGGGGAGCGTTCATGGCTGCTGGCCTCCGATGGGTTGGCCCAGGAGGGTGCGGTTTTTGATGGTGCGGGCTTGGCGGGCGATGTCTAGGCTGATTTCTTTTGCGAGGGCGTTGCTGTGCCAGTCGAGCATGAGCTGTTGGAGCTGTTGGAGCTGGACCTCAGTCTTGGCGGCGTTGAAGATGACGTTCAGGCGCAGGCCTATCTCTACGAGTTTTGAGGTGTATTCGTTTGGGTCCATAGGTTTTTCCAGGAATGCCCCGGTTCATCGCCCGGGGCTTTTTTGTGAGTACAGGGAGATGCCGCCTCCCCTCTCCTTCCCTCCCTGACTGAAGAGGGGGATAGCAAAGGGGAAGATGTTTGGTGTGCGGCTTCCCGAGCTAAAGGTCACCCGCGCAGTCCCAACACTGATGTCTGGCATCTGAAGAGATCCTACCAGACATCAGTGTCTAGTAGACATGAATGTCTGGTAGTATGTCAGAAGAAAAACAAAGACGAGCCATGTTCGAAGCCCGTTTATCGGAGAGGGGCATCACTCACGAGCTGCTAGCCAAACAGCTTGATGTGACAACCAGAACTGTAGGGAGATGGGTTGCTGGCGATTCAATGCCTAGCCTTTCCCCCTCACAGTACGCAGAGCTTTTAGAGCTTCTGAACTGGAGTCATAAAGAGCTGCTTGCTGCTTTCTCCGTTGAGCCCGCCAAGAAAAATGCCTAATGCACCAGCACCAGGCATCTAAAACACAGTTTCAATCACAACAATCAACATTCAGATGGAGGCCCCATGCCACCCTAAACGCTAAAAGCCCGTAGCCGTGCTGAACCCACGGCTACAAGGCACCCCTCAACCACTTACCAACCGTACTGAGGAGCTATCCCAATTATGACCGCTAAAACGCCCCACACCGCCGCCTTCATCAGCCCCGCAAGATTTGGCCTTGGGCCAGCATCCCGCCGCCACCGGCGAGCACCAAGCCGCCCAACGCCGCTACACCAAACTGCTGCAACAGCGCTATCTCGCGAATGCCGACTACGGCCATGGCCACTGTCCCCAACTGGATGCCATCGCCGCAGAATTCGCTGCCGAATCCCTAGCCGAAGCCCCCGGCGCTCACCCCTACCTAGAGAGCTGAGCCCATGCCGTTCCCTCACCTCCGAGGGAGCGGCTTCGTTTTGCCCGCTAGTCCTCAATCTCAAATCACCATGAGCAACCTAGACCCCATCGACGTGAGTTACGAGCCCATTCCGCAACCTCACAGCAACCTGATAGGTTTCCCGCAACCTTCCGAACAACCTTCCCGGCAACCTTCCGAGCAACCTTCCGCAACCGGGTTTTACACTTCCCAGCAACTAGCCGACGTTGCTGGGGTTTCCCGGCAAAGCTGGGGCAAGGACTGGTTCAAGGCTATGACCGCCATTGCCCCGCCCCGTGACCTTAAACAAGGCCGACTCTACACCGACCTCACCTATGAGCTAACCGCCTCCCTCCGCCAATATCGCGATCAGGGCATGAGCATCAGCGACTGGGTTACTCAAATCGCCCTCCCTCGATGGGGCCGAACCGCTCCCCAATGGCAGCAAGCCGCCGTTGATTCCGCCGCCCATTCGGGGGCCATTGTGCCGGTTGAGGTGCGTCAGGCCAGTGATGCCAGCAGTCAATCTCTGGCCCTGGCGAGCAGCACAGCAGGCACGGCCCAAGCCCTCCTCGATGCGGTCTTTTCCACCCTGGACAATATCGGTGCCGAGCAGCGACAAACCGCCGATGCGGCTAGGATTCAGCGCCTCATTGCTGAGGAATCCCTGAAGATGGCTGAAGAACTCAAGCTGCGGGCCAAAATCCGCGCTGAGCTGGAATCCCGCCAGGCGGCTAAGCAGGATGAGGTCATTCGCCAGCAGCTGGAGCAGTTCAATGGGGGTGCTGCCCTATGAACCGCTTCTATCTGGCCTGTGGTGGTGCTGCTGTTGGCGTGTGGCTGTCTACTGTGGCTCAATCTAGCCCCAGTGTGGCCTACGCCCCCCACGGTGAACCCCTCACCTCGTGAACAGGTTGAGGCTACTCAATATTTGAGCTGGCCCCAGTCCTATGGCGCGATGAAGAACCTGCTGGGGATGCCGGATTTCCAAGACAGCCGCTATGACCTCTACAAAACGCCCAATGGCTACCTAGAGGTTTCCTACCTTGCCGACGGCCAGGCCTGGGGGGCCATGGGGGGTCGCTGTGAAATTTGAAGACTTCGTAGCCTCCATCTCTGAGGGTGATGTGGTGACCGCAGACGGGCGGGACTACACATGCTTGCAGGTCAATAAGGGGATGGTCCTGCTTCGCCCCCACGGTTCCACGATTTACCACGGCGATCTCACCGCCTCCGTTCGAGTGATTTGTCTGACCCAGAACAACTTCGATTCCTTCTATTCCAACCATGGCTAAATTCAAACTGCCCGCTGACCATGACGACTTCCCCGGCGACTCACCGGAGCGCAAGGCTGCTGCTCTGGCCAGTGCTGGGGCCTTGCTAAGCCCTGACGATGTGATTAGTGACTATGGCAATTTCGACCAAGATTGGAATGAAGACGAGCACAACGAGGCCAATGGCTCCAGCGGTCGAAACGCAGGCCAGGGGCCTTATGCCAGCAAAATAGAAGACGTGGATCGCTTCTACGAATCGACCCGCGCCCAGGCCATTCGAATCAGGAGATACCCCAGTGAGACTAGTGATTGACCAAGACGTTTACGAGATGACCCCCTATGCCGATGCGCTTCCCTATGGTCAGCAAGTCCTCTGGACCCTGCTAAGCGAAGCGGTCGAGCGGAAAATACCGCTGAGCTACAAGGGGCTAATCGAACAGCAAGGGCTGAAATCCAGACTGCCCTGGATCGCGGATTAAGCACCTGATTGAGAAAGGGGCATTGGCCCCGCTGCTGCGCTGGAAGGATTGTCCAATCTGCTCATGGTCTCCCCAGGCCAGGGCGATGTGTGGCTGCTGCGAGGGGACGGGGCGCATTGCCATTGCTCCCCATGGCAGTTGTTTCGCTTGTGGGGAGCCGGTGCCATTGGGCGATCGGCTGTGTGATGACCATGGAGGGGGAATAGATGAACCGTGACGATCTCGGCGTAATGCAGACCCTATTGATTGAGGCTGGGGCGCTGAAGGGTGTCCCGGCTGAGTCTCTGGTGGTGCTGGATAACGATGGACACCTGAGCGACTGCGAACTACTGGTTTATGCCAGTGGGATAACGGCGGAAGGTCTCAGGAGCTGGGTAGAACAAGAGCAGCGGCTCAGGGCTGAGGCAAGGGCTTTGGCCTGTGCCCCAGCCCACTCGTCTGCCCCCCAGACTGGCATCAGCCTGGGCAGGTACGAAGAGCTGCTTAAGCATGTCTACGGTGATCGCCCTCGCCCACCCCTTCGCCCGAACCGGCTCGAAGACTTCCAGCGTTGCCCCTACTGCGACCACAACAGTGCCACTTTTAGCGACGATCGCCGCTGGATCTGTGATGCCTGTGGAGAGGATTGGTAAGTGAATGGCAAGAATGCGACGGAGGCGGGCCGTCCCCGCTCCAGGGCTTGGATGCCACCGCCGCCGCTGCTGAGGAGTTGGGCCTGGAGGTCAAGCGGCTTCAAAAGCTCCGAACCGAGCTATTGAAGCCCCTCAAGCATTGGCGGTGCATCAATCCCACGGCGGCACCCATGG
>JAAUOP010000191.1 GCA_012034805.1 Synechococcales cyanobacterium CRU_2_2
AGGGGACTCCACAAACTGTCGTCCACAGTTCATACAAATGTGATTCTGCTTACCTCGCCTCTTCCCATTTCTACGGATGTGAGTGGACTGACATTCTGGACATTCCATTCCTCTTTTTCCTCTGAGTTATCTCTTAATTATGCAACGCCACAACTTCCGTCACATCGTCCAACAGGAACAACTGCGCCAAGCGAAAATTGACTTCAACCTATACTGAATCGGCTTTGTCACATCACTGGCGATCTCGGCAATCGGTGGCGGTATGCTGCTAGATGGCTATACGACTGAGGGTGCTTTTACGGCTGCAACCGGTACAGGGCTCGGTGCCATGTGTGCACAAAAGAAGAACGAAGCAGATGACCAACTGAAGCAGTTGGCAGCAGCGCAGGAAGAGGAGGAGTAAATGAATCCCGTGAGGAGATTACCGCGATCGCCGCCAATGCAACAAAGCATCCTGCTGACGCTGGGAAAACCGAGGGGCGATCGCCGCCAGCAAATCTGCCCGAGGGAAAAACTTCTCACAGAGCGCTCGATTTCTAGGATGTTGAGATGTATAGGCAAAAATTAATGCCAACCGTTCACCGGATTCTGCGATCGCCCCATGGTGAAACACACTGCTGGTATCTGCCAGCAAAGCAGTTCCCGCAGGCCCCGTTGCCGCTCGCCACTGCGAAGTCGGAACCAGTTTCGCAATATCCTCATTTTTGCAGTAGTACTGCCAATAGCGATGGTATTTGATACTCAACCGACGATAGCGGGCATTAAAGCGATCCTTCGGCACATACTCAAACGGGCCATTGTGGGCATCCACGTCGTTGAGATAGACCAGGATCTTGAAAACTTGCCGATCCTCCCCATCCACATGCCAGAGCCGAGTGCCCACCTGTTGGCCATTGGGACTGTCTTTTCGCAGTGCAACTCCAATGAACGCAGGTGCACAGCCAATCTGCTGCTCAACCAAATCCAAAAGTTGCTCATTCAACGCCCAAGCAATCATTTCCGGATAATCGGCGGCAATCTCCGCCGAATCCACATGGACACAGTGTCCCTCAAAATCGTCTTCCGTTTCCGCCTGTAGCCCCTGGGTACTCGGCAGACCAGCGACAAGGGCCTGGGCCGCAGCGAGCATGGCGGCTGTGCCCTCGATCTGGAGCTGATCCAAATGAGTTTCCGCCACTCCGTGTTTTTGCAGTTGTTTCAGCAATAGATTCTGCAGGACAGGTCGGGCTAATCCATGGTGGGTCGGCGGCAGCTCCAAGGCGCGGGAATTCAAGTTGCCCTTCGGGACTGGCGGATGGGGCAGGGCGCGATCGCCAAGAGTCCTAAAGAGTTGCAACATAGAGAAATGAAAGATACAACGATAAACAAAGGGAGTATCAGAAACGCGATTGCCCCCAAGTGCTATTCTCTGGACACAGCTTTCTCATGTATACCTTACTACTGTATGCGTTCTACGCACGTATCCCGTGACTTTATGTAATCTTCAGGCGATCGCCCCCTTCAATAAAGTTAGAACGCAAAAGTTAGAACGCACTGCAAGAAAGCCCAATGTTGTCCCGGCGGGCTTGGCCTGACCGGGCCGGAAGAGCACCGCCAAGCATCACGCAGCCAGAATAAAGCGAAAGTTTCGTAGAAAAGAATCACCTAAGTTTGCTATGTTCCCAGAGTCATCCTCTGATTTGGACAATTACCAATGGCTCAGCGTCATGGGGCACAGCACACCAAGGCGCAGCCTAACGCGCCCCTCGGCCTTCCCTGGGCATTTTGGATCGTCACCTTGATCGCCTTCATCAACGCCGTCAGCTTCACCATCATCATCCCGACGCTCTATCCCTTTGCCAAGCAGTTTGGCCTCAGCGACCTCCAAGCCAGCTTGCTTACCACCAGCTACGCCGCCGCCCAATTCCTTGCCACACCGATCTTGGGTCGTCTTTCCGATCGCCTCGGTCGCAGGCCGCTGCTGATCATCAGCCTCCTCGGCACCGTCGCGGCCAACTGCATCGCGGGGTACGCTGCGGTGGCTTGGTTGCTATTTTGTGCCCGTATTCTCGATGGTCTCACGGGGGGCAACACCTCCATCGCCTTGGCCACCATTAGCGATGTCACCACTGTCGAACAACGGCCCAAAGCCTTTGGGGTGTTTGGGGCAACGTTTCGGCTGGGCTTCATTGTGGGGCCTGCCCTCAGTTACTTGGCTCAGCAACTGCCGACCCTGCCGGGCGTCTCCCACTTGGGCATGAGCTTCATGGTCTCGGCCATGGTTGCGGCGATCGCCACCCTGCTCACCGTTTTTTGCCTAGCCGAAAGCCACCGACCCCCAAGCCCCGAAATCCTGGCGAATCAGCCCGCGAATCAGCCTGCTGACCCCCGCCCTCCGAGCCGGTTTTCCTGGGCCGGTCTTTGGGCCGACTTGGGTCTTGGGAAAGTCGTTCGCTCGATCCGTCATCCCAAATTTGGCCGCCTTTTTCTGTTGACGTTTCTGAGTGGCTCTACGTTTACGATTTTTGCGTTCGCCTTTCAGCCATTTTTTATCAACGTGCTCGAGCAAGATGCCAAGGGTTGGCGATCGCCTTTGCCCTGGTCGGTCTGCTGGGGTTCATCGCCCAAATCTTTGGCCTAGAGCCCCTACGCCGACGGTTTACGGTGGTTTCGATCCTATCGGCAACTTTGATCGCCAGGGGCGTCGCGTTTTTGTTGATGCCCGTGGTTCACGGTCTGACGACGTTTTTGCTGCTGCTGGCGGTGTTTGGGGCCGTCAATTCGTTCCCGGCTCCGCTGATCGACTCGATGCTGTCCTTGCGGAGCGATCGCCAACAGCAGGGCGAAGTTTTGGGGCTCAATGCCTCCTATTTGAGCATTTCCAACGCGATCGGGCCTGCGATCGGTGGTTTTCTGGTTAGCCTGGGCTATCGAGCCCCGTTTTGGATTACGGGGGTGCTGACCATTTTGACCGGGTTGTTTGCCCTGACGTTGCGGCAAGGCGATCGCAACTCCCAACGGTAGGGACGAACCGGCGGTTCGTCCGACTGTTTTAATCTTCATATTGATTCATCTTCATATTGATTCAAATCACGTATCAGAATGAAACAATTGTGCAAGGAATTGCGAGTCAGACTAGAACATGATCGTAAACAATTAAATCTTTGGAATTCATGACTCAATTGAAACAATTCATCGGGCACCGGCGCTGTCGCAGATCGATCGCGATCGCATCTTCCAGGGCTGTCAGCTCCGGAGGACTTGCAGCTTCGAGCTTTGGGGTATTTCGCACAATCCTAGCCAGAGCAGCGATCGCTGCCTCAGTCAGCATTTATATTATTGCTTCTTGATATTTCTTGATGTTTTAAGCCTGACTAAGCCATGGCGTTTGGGGCTCTAGGCTCATTGCCATGGGGTAACGACTCTCGAGGCATTAAGTCATTTTGCGATCGCAGTCCAATTGCCCCCGCGATCGCCAATAATCTCCCTTAGCAACCCCTGCGTTCGGAACACAGCCCTACGCGTTCAGCGAATTCGAGAGAACCCCAGAGAGAATCCCATGAAACTATCGGTCTACGGTAAAGGTGGTATCGGCAAATCAACCACAAGCTGCAACATTTCGGTCGCCCTTGCCAAGCGCGGCAAAAAAGTCCTCCAGATTGGTTGCGACCCGAAACACGACAGCACCTTCACCCTCACAGGATTTCTGATTCCCACGATTATCGATACGCTGCAAGAGCGGGACTACCACTACGAAGATATTTGGCCGGAAGACGTCATCTATGAGGGCTATGGCGGTGTCAAGTGTGTCGAAGCCGGTGGCCCACCGGCAGGGGCGGGCTGCGGCGGCTACGTCGTCGGTGAGACCGTCAAGTTGCTGAAGGAACTCAACGCCTTTGATGAATACGACGTTATTTTGTTCGACGTTTTGGGTGACGTGGTCTGCGGTGGATTTGCTGCACCGCTCAACTACTCCGACTATTGCATGATTGTGACGGACAATGGCTTCGATGCGCTGTTCGCTGCCAACCGCATCGCTGCCTCCGTACGCGAAAAGGCCCGCACCCATCCCCTGCGTCTCGCTGGTTTGATTGGCAACCGCACCTCCAAGCGCGATCTGATTGACAAGTATATTGAAGCTGTGCCCATTCCGGTTCTGGAGATTCTGCCGCTGATTGAAGACATTCGCGTCTCTCGGGTCAAGGGCAAAACGGTGTTTGAAATGGCGGAGGAAGATCCATCACTCAACTACATCTGTGATTACTATTTGAGCATTGCCGATCAGATTTTGGCCCAGCCCGAGGGCGTCGTACCCCAGGATGCGCCCGATCGCGAGTTGTTTAGCCTACTGTCTGATTTCTATCTCAATCCACCGGCTGACAAGCCCACGGTTCAGGCAGAAGAATTGGATCTGATGATGGTTTGAGACCTAGTGATCGCCCCTCCCCGACCGATAACATTCCACGATTAAACTCCATGACCACCCAAGCTCCCTCCGCGCTCAATTTTGAATGCGAAACCGGCAACTACCATACCTTTTGTCCGATTAGCTGCGTCGCTTGGCTGTATCAAAAAATCGAAGATAGCTTCTTCCTCGTGATTGGCACCAAGACTTGCGGCTACTTTTTGCAAAACGCCATGGGCGTGATGATTTTCGCCGAGCCTCGCTATGCCATGGCGGAACTCGAAGAAGGTGACATCTCCGCCAAACTCAATGACTACGAAGAACTCAAGCGCCTCTGCCTGGAAATCAAAAACAACCGCAATCCGTCGGTGATCGTCTGGATCGGCACCTGCACCACCGAGATCATCAAAACCGATCTCGAAGGCATTGCCCCCAAACTCGAAGCTGAAATCGGCGTTCCCATCGTCGTCGCCCGCGCCAACGGTCTTGACTATGCCTTTACCCAAGGCGAAGACATGGTCTTGGCATCTATGGCCATGCGCTGCCCCACAGAAGCCGCCAAGCCCGAAACCGCCAAGCCCGAAGCCGCCAAGCCTGAAGAAAAAGCCGTCCTTAAAGACACCCGGCCCAATCTCAAGCAGTTGCTCAGCTTTGGCCAAAGGTCTCAGGCGGTGGATGCGATCGCATCCACTCCGAGCCCCGCCGAAGCAGACCCCTACGTCGATCATGCCCCGCTGATTCTGTTTGGCTCCCTTCCAGATCCCGTGGTTACCCAACTTGACTTGGAGCTCAAGCGTCAAGGCATCAAAGTTGCGGGCTGGCTGCCGACCAAACACTATGGCGACCTGCCGGTGATTGAAGAAGGCTACTACGCCGTTGGCGTCAACCCCTTCTTGTCACGCACGGCCACCACCTTGATGCGTCGTCGCAAGTGCAAGGTCATCGGTGCGCCGTTCCCGATTGGCCCCGATGGCACCCGCGCCTGGATCGAGAAAATCTGCTCGGTGCTGGGCATCGAACCCCAGGGGCTCGAGGTGCGAGAGCGGCAAATTTGGGCAGGTCTCGAAGATTATGTCCAGATGGTCAAGGGTAAGTCCGTTTTCTTCATGGGCGATAATCTGCTGGAAATTGCCCTGGCGCGGTTCCTGATCCGCTGCGGCATGACCTGCCCCGAAATCGGCATTCCTTACATGGACAAACGCTACCAGGCCGCCGAACTGGCGCTGTTAGAAAAAACCTGCCAAGAGATGGGCGTTCCCCTGCCACGCATCGTCGAGAAGCCCGATAACTACAACCAGATCCAGCGAATTCAGGAACTCCAGCCTGATCTGGTGATCACCGGCATGGCCCATGCCAACCCACTAGAGGCGCGCGGGATCAGCACCAAGTGGTCTGTAGAGTTTACCTTTGCTCAAATCCATGGCTTTGGCAATGCTCGGGACATTCTGGAGCTCGTCACCCGCCCCCTGCGCCGCAACAGTGCCCTAGAGGAGCTCGGTTGGGACAAGTTGGTGGAAGCGGCTCAGGTTTGAGCGAGCTGAATTTGAGTGAGCTGAATTTGAGTGAGTAGAATATCCTGCACATGAGCGGACATCGGTAGCGGTGTCCGCTTTTTCGTCGCCAGATATCCCGAGCAAACCGACAAAATAGGTATCAAAAGCCCTCGAGAGAAACCAGGACAGAGTGGGCGATCGCCCTCCGTAATTTGGCTTATTTGCAGGCACAAAAAAATACACGGACTTCCGGACGTAACTTAAGCACTCAGTAGATAGGAGTAGTTGAGATTACAAACTGACGCGGTAGACCATGTCATTCCAAACCCTCCAAAAGAGCATTTTTGCCTTTCCAGTCCTGACTGCAGTCGCGATCGCCTCGATGTGTTCCGTCGCCACCGCTCTCCCTTCTGGAGTGTCTCCTATTCAACAGAGCTCTGTCTCCTACGATGCAATTGCCTATCGTGCCAGTGGCCGTATCGATACGGAATCCTCCGTTGCTTATCGTGCCAGTGGCAGATTTTCCCCAGAGCAACAACAGGCGTATCGAGGTAGCGAGCGCGGCGTTGAAACTCTTGCCAATCAGACCTTCGCAGAGCAAGCCTTCACCGAGCAAATTATCGCCTACCGAGCCAGCGGTCGATTCCAGGGTGAGGCACTAATTTCCTATCGTGCCAGTGGTCGATTTCAGAATCTAGAACAAGCCTATCGCGGTAGCGAGCGCGGTGTCGAAACCCTTGGCCTCATTGCCTATCGGGCCAGTGGCCGGTTAAGCGATCAGCAATTCTATCGGGGTAGCGAGCGCGGTCTTGAGTCCGTTGTAATCGGCTAAGGTCAGCCACGAAGATCGGTAAAGCGATCGATTTAGATCCCGATAAAGGCTTCGGCAAAAGTATTGGCTGACCCGTGGGTTAACAGATCTGTTTGAAGACGATCGGGACACGGTTAAAGCTCGTCATCTTCAGTCATCTGTCTCCCAAGATCCCGACGCATTGTCTGGTCTATTTGGCGTAATCAATCCCTGATTAATCTAGATTTAATTGCATCTTTCATGGTTCTTCACAGATTGCAGATGGCAACTGTTTGAGCCTTATTTTTGGAATCTTATTGAAAGTCTGAGTAGCGCCTGCATCGATCGCAAAGAATCGCGGAAAATCCTAGGGAATAGAAACCCAGGGAATAGAAATTGGGTTACAGCAGATTCCAGCTTTATGGGGTACAGTTGTCTGAGGATGTGAGGAAGCTAAAATGAGACCCTATTCGATGGACTTGAGGGAGCGAGTGATCAAAGCCGTGGAGGAAGGAGGCTCGATTAGGA
>JAAUOP010000192.1 GCA_012034805.1 Synechococcales cyanobacterium CRU_2_2
TGGTATTGGAATAGGTACAACTGAATCGCAATAGGTACGCTCGCCCCCCCTCCCAGATGGTTGGTACTGAAATCAGGGTGGTACTGAAATAGGTACAACTGAATCGCAATAGGTACAGCGCCAGGGTTGAGTGCGCAACTCAAAAGCTCCCCCAGCGCGTCCCCAGGGCGATCGCCCTCACTCTGCCAGCAAATCCTTCAGCAGCTCGCGCACGACCTCAGCCTTTGTTGCACCTTGCTGAGCGCAGAAAATGCTGAGCTTCTTATGCAGCGATTGCGGCAAATCGATGGTGATGCGCGTGCTGGCTTCTTTCGCTGGCTTGGCTTGCATAAGTCTGTCCTTGGCTGTGGTTTGAGGGGTCGAGGTCTTCGGCGTGGTCTTCGGCGTGGTCTTCGTCGAGGGTGTGGGCGGTGTCTTCGGCGGTTCATCACCAGCGCCACCGAAGACGAAGGCGGCGGCGTCATCGTCGAGGGTGCGGCGCTTTTTTGCAGTCATGCGATCGCTCCAAAACTTCCCCAAACAACTTCTCAAACTCACGGGCTGAATCCTTCGCAGCTCGCCCGCTCATCTCCCAAAGCACGGCCCGCTGTCCAAACGAGTCGGCCACCGATTGCCGCTGGTGAATCACGGCCCCCAGCACCGGCACCTTGGATTTAGCGAGTAGCGATCGCGCTTCCGATAGCAGCTTTGTCCCCTTGGTGGCCCGCGACAAAAATACAGCAGCCCCCGGCGGCCCCCTCGCACCGATTGGGCTTGAGCAATCAACCGGATAGCATCGGCGGCGCTGGCCAGGTCGAGGCCAGTGGGTTGCGTTGGTACCAACGCAAAATCAGCACGAAACAATGCAGCCCGCGTAATCTCGCTCAACCCAGCAGGGCCATCGACGATCAGGTAATCGATATCGGCGGCGAGCTGGGGGAGCTGCTCAAGGGCATCATCGGCAGAGTCGAGGGCGATCGCCTCAATTGGTTCATCCAATGCCGCGCACCATTTAGAGCTGGAGCGTTGGGCATCAGCATCGACAAGCCGCACCGAATGCCCCGCGATCGCAGCCAGAACGCCAGATGAACGGCGGCGGTCGATTTGCCGCATCCCCCCTTCTGATTGACTAGGGCGATAATCATAATTGCAGTAATGCAGTAACGCGCTAAGTAAATACTGCAAAACAAGCTGAGTCAATCCCCTTCTAAGTTCTGAGCGATCAAGGCGGCTAGTTGCTTTTCTAGCCGCCTCAACCTGCTCTCAATGGTTGCCCTCGCTTTCCCGCGCTTACCCAGAAATTGCCCCATTGCCCTCCGGCAAACTTCGGCGGTGCTGCATCCCTCCCCGAGGGCGATCGCCTCAATCTCTTTCGCCCAATCAGGGGGGATCCTCGCTCCCATCATTTTTGATTCAGTCTTTCGCATGAGATAATTGATCACTCCTCAAAATATTTTGATTTCACTGAAATCTTGGCTATCCAACTGGCACAAGGCGATCCAGCCTCTCCCCCGCTTCAATAGGCCAAAGTGTCCAAAATAACCAAATCTGAACTAATGATATCCCTGAAATCCTTGCTATCGCAGTGCTCTAGAGAGCTGACCTACTGCGTAGTTCGCAGAAGGTCAAGAATTTAGGCCAATCGAAAAACCCTCAAACCTATGTAGGCTGAGGGTTTCGGTGTTTTGGGGCTGGAATAGGGGACTGGCACATCAAAGCTGATATTAATCTGCCAAGAGTAAACAATAACTATCTAGATTTATTCTTGAAGGTTTCCAACTTTGGAAAGCTCCCTAAAAAGTAATCAGTCAGTCTGTAGTAGGTCGAGTCACAATTCTATCGATCTAATTCCATGCCTGAACAACTTGTTGCAGACTCTGATACAATTTCTATCATGCAAGCTTCTGCATTCTTTATCGTCGTATTTTCATGGATTATAGCTAATTTTTTGGCTATAAGAGTCTTTAAGATGATTCCTGCTCTTGGTTTTTTGTCGCTTTTTTGCCCGTATATCTAATTTATAGGGGTAATTTAGTGGGGTGGGAAGATGTTGTTCATGTATCTGTTGCAGTTGGGGTCGCAGTTGCTTTTGTTCTGTCTCCCTTTAGTGTCGCCTTAGATTTTGAAGAGAGAATTAAACGGCTGGAAGCAGTAAATAAAGGGAAGACAAAAAAAGAGCCCATTTCCGAAACTCCAGCCTTGCCATCTGAGGACGATTCAGAAGCCAGCATTTCTGAGCTGTATGGTCGCTCGCCTTCTACCACCTAGCTTCCATCCCCAAGGACTTTGACAGAGCCGATGAGCTTCGCTGCAATTACTCCCCCAAGGTTTCGCTGAGAAATCGTTCAAACTCTCCATCAGTCATCTCGCAAATCTGAAGCAATCCCGTGATGGTTTTGCTATCGGGCTCTAGGGGGACAGTGGCGACCTCGTTCCACCATTCCACCAAAGTTCCCCCGCTGGGCTTGATTTTGGCTTGCTGGTATCTCATCCGAAGATTAATCAGGTCGCCTGCATCATCAACGCGATCGCCCGTCTCCAGCTCTCCAGAGATGCCGGATTCATCGGCAAAATCTTCAGCGGGGGATTCGGTAGGGGTGATCGCCAAACTAAACCCACTGAGGTCTGGGATATCAATGCTCTCCCAGTCCTTTGAAGCTGGCCATCGAATTTGGCCCTTGCCGGTCGGCCTGGGTCTGCCATCAGGGCCGGGTTCTGAGAACAGTTGAATTTCTAGCAACCCGTTATCCCGCATCTTGGATGTACCCTTGCCACCTCCCAGCAGTGCCAATTCCCGGCCATGGGCGATAAACAGGGCGTGCATTCCGATTTTCCGATTGTCACTGAGGCAGGTCTTGAGAAAGTTTTCGGCGTTGTCGCACCGGTCGGCCCAATTGGTCATCTCTTCCGCTACCAGGGTGCGGGGTTGGGGTTTGTAGTTCCGTTTTCTAGACCGCACCTCATACCGCGCTTTCGTAGTCTCCTCAAACTCCAGCAACCGCCGATCGACGGCGGCGTAATCCATCCCGGCCCCATAGCAGGTCAGTCCCTCCCATGCCCCTGCGGCTCGGTGGGGATCTAGAATTTCGATTTCGTGGCCCAGCTCATGGCGGCGTTGCACCAGGAATTCGGCCAGGGTCGTTTTCCCCGACCCTTGAGGGCCAAACACCAATACGGCGGGAAACCCATTGACCTTATCAACCCAGGAATAATCAGCCGTTGGGGATTCGTCTTCGTCCCAGGTTTGGGCCTGCTTTAGGCCGCTTGATGTGGCGACGGCGGCCTGTGGCGATTCCTGTAGCAGGGGGATGATGTGTCCAAACCCATGCTGCTCCAGCAGTAGCGGCTGGAGAGCTTTAGGCGCTTGGGCGATCGCCTTCAATAACAGGGTCTGATTCAGGATTTCAGCCTGAGACCGTTCCAGCCCTTGCCGATCCATCATTTGATCGTTCAGCCCGCGTAGCTGGGTCTCTCTGATGGCATCTTGGGCGATCGCCTGATTTATGGAATCCTCGTCACTGTTGGCGAAAAATTGAGCCGTAGCAGCACCCGTTGCGGCGGCCAGGGCGATCGTTTTGGCGGGCTCGGGAATGTACCGACCGAAGACGCAGGACAGAATCGCCAGACCATAACAGCATCCCGTAGCTACATCACCCACGATGCTGGATTTCATGGCTGGTTTCAGTGACCGTTGGAGCAATGAGAAGTCAGTGGGGGATTGAGCCATAGCCATTAGATGAGACCTCCCAGAACGAACATTGTGACGTAGACGCCGATCGATACTGCCAGAATCGAGACGTGTTGGGTGACCTTCTCGCGGCGCAATCTGTCGGCCTTCGCAAAACCCCCTAGGATGGTGGCGATTAGTTGGGTGTGGATGCCCAGGACGGCGATCGCCAAGACCACCAGGCAGCCAAGCATCAGGCCGGGATAGGTTGCCAGGTTCCCCAGCAGAACAAACCCACTGCCGACGGCCAAGTTTTTATATGAATCCAGCCTTTCTTGATGCCCGTTCCCGGCGCAATTGAGCAATACTCATTGTCCAAATCCCTCAAAAAACTAAGCCCCCGGCGCTGGGGGCATGACCTCAAAACATTGATACAGCTTGGCTTCGGAGCCGTTGATAACCACTGGTGAACTGTTCTTCTTTGCGATCGTCCAGCAAGTGCCCTGGAGGAAGCGGCGAATTCGCCATTGGCCGTTGTCACCTTGGCCGCTGCACCGATGGAATCCTTCTTGTCCTTCAGCCCTTCCCTGTAGATAGCGACCTGTTCTTTTCGTTGGTCTGAGCGAATCTTGACGATTTGCTGCACCAGTTCCTTAGCGCGGGTCATCTCACCTAAGCGATTGGTTTCTTCCAGAACCATGCCCTCGCTGATGGAGTCGGGCATATTTTCCAGGTTCCGGAGATCCTCTAACCCATTCCGAGGGCGATCCATGGATGTCCCATGAACTAGCTTCCCCGGCTCCATTGACGCGGGGGTGATTGAGGCCGCGTTGCTGATCGCATCGATAATTCCAAGCATCAGTAAGTTACTCCAAAGTATTGTGTGTAGGCGATTTCGAGAGCCTTAGGGTGAGGGAACGAGGGGTCATAGATTTGGCCATTGGCAATCTGGAAGAGGAAATCCTTGATGCTGATGGAGTTGGATCCGTTGTTCACCCATTGGTGAATCAGCATCTTTGCCCGATAGATCTCATCAGGGTTTGGCCCTTGGGTCGTGCCGGTTGGGATAGGAACGCCAAAATTAGAGACCTCAGCGGCGATCGCAGGACTTCCCCACTGATTCCCCATGGGTTGCTGAGGTTGTTGCGGTTGTTGGCCAGGGCGCTGCTGTTGGGGCTCAACCTTGCAGCTACCAATGAGAGGGCATTTGATGTCCTGGGGTTTGCTCTCAACAACCTCAACAGCCATAGCTGAGACAACATCTCCCATCTGCCGCATGGCATCAGCTTGGGCCATCGCGTTAACCGGACGATACAGCCAAGCGATAAACATTGCCCCGAGAAGTGCAGCACCAGCTAACCCTAGACAACAGAACCGGAAAAGTAACTGAGGAGACAGTGGATCCTTGATGGCCCTACGGGATTGCGCACCAGTGGCAATGCTGGCCAGATAGGCATTAATCGCGTCTTCCGATAGGTCTAGGGGAGATGCTTGGGATTGAACCACACCCGCACCTTCAAGGCTGGTACCAGGCTGGAGATGCGTTTGGGGGATTTGGTCTAACACTTCTGACAGATTTTTCATTGGGGATTACCAGGGAGGAGAGAACGGCGACCAGGGCGATCGCCGCAAAACCGCAACTAATCAGCGCTCGGAAGCGCATTGACCGTGACACCCTCAAATTGTTGAGAATTAGCGGGGCTAGGGAGGGGGAGGTCTGCGAAGTCAGCGCGAAAGTAATCCTGCAACCCTTGTCCCTGCATCAGCCGGGACAGCTCGGTCTTCAGTTCAGCTGAGTAGACCTCGTGAGCCCGCTCAATGACCCGACAGGCATCTTTTCTGGCCTGATCTCTTGCAGCGGCTGCCAAACGGTCGTCGAGGGTGTCTGCTGTGGCCTTGGCTTGGGTGGGTGCCTTCGGTTGGTCGGTTGACTGATTTGCACTAGCCTTTTTCACCGTCTCTGCCTTGCCCTGAGGGGGGCTAGGCAGATTTTCTGGCAAGGGTTCCGGCTGTCGTTGTGGGGACGTCTGAATGTTTGAAGACATAGGAATAATCTGGGAAATTGGACAAAATCTGCACGGCCTGAGCTTTGGAGTAGAGACTCTGTGAGCGTTTCAGCCCTTGGCGTCGAAGGTGTCGCTCTGCATAGGGTTTGAGTGACCGAAGCTCGATCAACCGCTTCAGATCCGGGTAGCTGATTACGGCAGGGACATCCCAAGGCGATCGCCCGAGATGACGGCCCGTACCGCTTCGTTTAGCCGTTCAACGGGGATTTGCTTTTTCTCCGCTCCTCCCTTGCAGTTCCCTTTGAGCAGCGCAGCACGGGTGAGAAGCAAGATGTAGGATGACTCGCTGTACATGCCCTCTAGAGGGCGGTCGTCACCAGCGCCAACGGCCTTCTTCCACCGGTTCCACTGGCGATCGCTTAACGCCCTTCCGTAGGCAATCTCGCACCGACGGCGGACAAACTCAGGGCTGTAAATCCTTGAGCATCCAATGTCGCGGCGCAGCTGCCGTAAGAGGGCTTTTTGATGCAGTTTCGTGGCTTCGGTGCTCATTGATCTAATGTCTGGTGATGTCCAGGGACGTTGGTGACTTCTGGGGGGCATTGGTGACTTGTTGTATGGCTTACTGTGTCTCGAAGGCTTACACCAAAGGGGGTTGCAGCTTTTAGGACATACTTGACCTACTTTTTTCGGGCTACCCCTCGCGAAACCCCTTTCTGGGGAGGATTTGGGCTTAATCCATCGCGCAGTAGGTCTAGCAACTCTTGAGAGTTAAATGGCGGCAAGGGTTGCAGCGGTTGAGGTTGCTGGGATAGGGGCTGAGGTTTGTCTCAGCAAAACTGAAACGTGAGACAAAAACAGCGGCAAGGGGTGATGGGTCAATTTTGGGTATCTGCATTCTTCAGGCTCTCCGTAGGGGTAGCTTGGCGGGAATAGCGGCGGACGATGGATTCGATCGCTTCCTTGGGGTTTCTCAGCCCTAGGCGGGCTTGTTCGGCCTGGGCGATCGAAAGCACGTCAGCACTGATTCTCATTTGGGTGATGGGTTGGTTGCTCATGAAACTTGCAGCTACAAGCGACGCTTACTGATTCGTGTGCAATCATGCTAGCATCTAAATAGAATCTGTAAAGCATCTTTTTAGACTCCATTAGTGGAGAGGGCATCGGAAAAGATGCCCTAAAGCAACTTGCGCTTATCCTTGAGAGGTACTCATGACTGAAGAAAAAGCCGTGGCAAAGCGAATCACCATAACTCTTCCTGACGTGGTTCACGCCGAACTCGCAAAGTGGGCAGAACAGCGCGGGCAGACTACAGCCCCTTTAGCGGCATTCTTGATTGAATTGGCAATTCGTGATGCAAAAGAGAGTGGTGAACTGAAGACTCCCCTCTCTGCCAAGGGCGATCGCGATGAGTAGCAAGGCACAACGGGCGATCGTCCGCATTGGGGGATTGGAGGTTGGAGGGCTATCAGTTGCCCGACGGTTCCTACGCGATGAGCCAGACACAA
>JAAUOP010000193.1 GCA_012034805.1 Synechococcales cyanobacterium CRU_2_2
GACAATCGGCGCAAACCGAGCAATGCGACGGAACTCCAAGGTCAGGCCATTAAAAAACGGCAAACTGGTATAGAACGTTAAACTGGCCAGAAATTGAGACCCCGTTCGCAAAGATGCTGAAAAATGCGATCGCAATGATTGAGTCTGAGCCGTAGCTTTACGGAGTTTCACCTTGGACGCCTCTTCAGCCGTTTACCCTTCTCCGCATTTTAGCGGAGCCATCCACCCGCAAACTCAAGCCATAATGAAATCGTCTAGCTGAGCCAAAGCCAGCGCCCTAAAAACGTCCGTAACATTACTTAAACTACACCTTCAATAATACGGAGGTGGAACCCGTTTCGAGGGTTTATAGTGATGTTGTTTAAGGGAATACGCTGAGCAAAACGCTTTTCTGCTTGCGATGTTCAGCCGAGACATGTTCAGTCGAGACATGTTCCGCTAGGGTATGTCCGATTTAGGGCATGTCCGATTTAGGGCATGTCCGATCCAGACACCCACACAAGCTCCTGGGGCTTGAGCTGGGTTTGCGCTTGGAGGCTCCCTTGGACTGAAAGCATTCGCTTTTACCCCTCCCTTGCTCACCGTTCTTGCTCGCCGTTCTTGTTTTATGTCGTCTAGCTCTTATTCCCAGTTGTCATTTATGGTTGCACCCTGTGTCGTTGATCAAGGCATTGTTTACCAGAAGCAAGACATGCAGCGTCTACTTCAGGATCTGGGCCAGGTTTGCTATTTCCACAGCCAAGAGGGCGAAACCCTGAGCGAAGGGCAAGGGCTGGTGCGTGAGGTGTTTGCAGATGAGCGACGTTCTACGATGGTCGCTCATCATTCTCTTTATCTAAACGTTTGTAGCTTTGACTATCTGGAACTGGGTGTCTCTCCTGAAGGCGACGCCTTCTTTGATTTGGTTCAGGACAGTCGGCGTTTGCGTTTGGTTCCCCTGACCAACCCGTTGCTGCAAGCAACGGCCCACGCGCTGGATACCGCGACGCTAGAGGTGATGATGGCGGAGGTGCTGTCGGCTAATCTTGATGCTCAGCTCGATGATGACGACCATCCTGCGTATTGAGTTGCAGTTTAGCAAGCGTTTTTTCGCTGGCGTTTTAACTAACCTCTTTTTAACCGGCCTCTTCAAGCGTATGCTTTAAGGGGTTGTGCGTTCTCTCAAGACTTCCGGGTTGGTAGGCCTCCCGTGTTGGAGAGCCTGTTTGAGGGGCTGTCTGTCTTGGAGGTCGTGCACCTTGGAAATTTTAGGTCAAATACCCCTTGAGTTTTTCCTTTGATTGTCAGGCGCGCTGTAGCCACTCTCATGCTCGTGCAGGAACCTTTTCGACGCCCCATGGAGTTGTGGAGACACCCCGGTTTATGCCGGTGGGTACCCTGGCAACGGTAAAGGGGGTTACCCCTGGGCAGCTCAAGGATGCAGGTGCTGAGATGATCCTCTCCAACACTTACCACCTGCACCTGGCTCCTGGTGAGGAGATTATTGCCAAGGCAGGAGGGCTGCATACCTTTATGAATTGGGATGGCCCAATCCTGACAGACTCGGGTGGGTTTCAGGTTTTTAGTCTGAGTGAGCTACGTACGATTAGCGAAGCAGGGGTAACCTTTAAGTCACCTCGCGATGGTCGGGTGATCAAGATGACGCCAGAGCATTCCATTGGTATCCAGAATGCCCTGGGTGCGGATGTGATTATGGCCTTTGATGAATGCCCGCCCTATCCTGCGAGTCGAGAAGCGGTGCAGGCCGCGACCGATCGCACCTACCGCTGGCTCAAGCGCTGTATTGCGGCCCATGGGCGCTCGGATCAGGCTTTGTTTGGCATTGTCCAGGGCGGGGTGCATTTGGATTTGCGGCGGGCGGCGGCGAAACAACTGCGGGAATTGGATCTGCCCGGCTATGCGATTGGGGGCGTCAGCGTCGGAGAACCGCCGGAATTTATCCATGGTATTGTGGATGCAACTGCGCCGTTGTTGCCGCCGGAGAAGCCACGTTATTTGATGGGGGTGGGCACCTATCGTGAGATGGTTCGGGCGATCGCTGCTGGCGTCGATCTGTTCGACTGCGTCATCCCCACCCGGCTGGCGCGCCACGGTGCGGTTTTGGTGGGCGGCGATCGCTGGAATATCAAAAATGCCCAATACCGCGAAGACTTTCGCCCCTTGGACGAAACCTGCCCTTGCTACACCTGTCGAAACTTTAGCCGTGCCTATCTCAATCACCTGATTCGGTCGAAGGAGTTGTTGGGCTATACGCTGCTATCGATTCACAACCTGACGGAGCTGATTCGGTTTACGCAGCGGATTCGGCAGAGTATTTTGAGCGATCGCTTCACCGAAGATTTCGCCGCTTGGCTCACGCCCACCCAGATGCCTGAGTCTTCGATACATTCAACATTGAGATAGTAGAAATCAATCCACAGGTCGAAGTCCTAGGCTCAGTATTCTCCGTAGAGCCGTTGCTCGGGCGCTGGGCCTGATTCAGTTTGAGTATTTTTCTATAGTTCTGATAAAACTGTAATTTTAATGGAGGTTGAACGCCTGTATTTATATTGACTAAATTCAGACTTCGACTGGTTCTAAACTGATTTTTTGTCAGTGAATTTATTGATTTTTTCATCTACAGTCAACGAGATCTATTTTGCTCGCTCAAAGAAAGACTTCCTAAGAATCTATCGGTTTCTACTGAACTTAAAACTTTAGTCATTGAATTATAACGAGCGTGGGAATTCTCTTGAGTGAAGATAAACAATGCGATTGCCTGCGAAACCCATGCCTCCTGTCACTGTCAAAGATCTCGTTTTGATTGATTCTGGTGTTTTTGCCCCCGCGCAGTTGGCTGCAGGGGTCGTCGCGGGGATGGAAGTTCATCGGTTGAACCGGGGCGATGCGATCGCTCAAATAACAGCGATATTCCAAGCCAAAGCAAGCCAAAATGTCGCCATTGCCAATGTCCATATCCTTTGCCATGGCGCACCGGGTTGTTTGTATTTAGGCGATCGCGAACTCAGCCTAGACACTTTGGATCAGTACACAACACAACTCAAGGCTTGGTTTCGCTGTGCCCAAGGTGCGTTGCTGCTGTATGGCTGCCAGGTGGCAGCGGGGGATGCGGGGGAAGAATTTATTGATCGCTTACATGCGGTCGTCGATCGCCCGATTTTGGCTTCTGCCCAGCGCGTGGGTCAGGTAGCATTGGGGGGCGAGTTGGCAGCTGAATTCCTATTTTGAGGGTTTGGCTGTTGAGGGTTTGGCTGTTGAGGGTTTGGCTGTTGAGGGTTTAGGTGACGGTCTTCGGTTGGCGATCGCCCCGCGACCCAAAAGCAATATGCCGGTGTCTTTACACCAACGGTGCGTTTTTCTGCAAAGCCGACTGCTGGGACAGAAGACGGAGATACGCAAATTGTTCTGACCGTGACGGCTTCTGAGGCAGTGACTGGAGATCAAACCGTTCAGCTTAATCTAGATGGACTCACCAGCACAGCCGCCGGAGCTGACTTCAATGCCCTAACCGCCAGCACCATTAAGATTTTGGACGGTCAGACCACGGGCTTTGTCACCCTAACCGTGAAGGACGATGAAATCGTCGAAGGTTCAGAAACGGCCAACTTTTTTATCACCAGCCCCTCTCCAGGCATTGTCCTGAGTACCGTTGCCAGTGAGACTCAAGCTGCGGTTACCATCACCGACAACGAAAATCTTCAGGTGAATCTCAAGCTGACCACCGGCGCGACAGTGAGCGAAGCCGGGATCACCGTGATTACGCTCACGGCTGAGGCGACCCAAGCGGTTCAAGGGGATCAGGCGTTCGCGCTCAATTTGAGTGGTAGTGCTAGCACCGCAGACTTTGTCGCCGAGGGGGCAGGCGGATTGCTGCCGACCAGCATCACCATCCCCAATAGCCAGCGCAAAGGCATTATCAGCTTTTCGGTCAAAGACGACGCACTGGTCGAATGGCTTGAAACCGCGACCTTTACGATCTCCCAGCCGACGGCGACTCCTGGCATTGAGCTGGGTTCAGTGGTCTCGCACAGCTTTGACATCGTTGACAATGATTTTCCGGTCGTTTCCCTAGACCTTTCAACCGCTACCGCTTCCGAAGCGGGTCGCACGACGATCACGGTGAAACCCACAGTTTCCGAGGCTGTGCGTGGCACCCAGAGCGTGGAGCTAGAGCTGACAGGTGCTATCAGCGCTGCGGACTTTACGGGTGCTTTGCCACCCTCGCTGACGATTCTGGACGGAGCAACAACAGGGACGCCGTTTACGATTACGGTGGCAGATGATGTCTTGATAGAAGGCCTCGAAACGGGGGCGTTCAAGCTTAAAAATCCCTCTGCTGGGCTAACCCTCGACGCGAATCCAAACTACGGGTTGACGATCGCCGATAACGATTTCCCGACGGTGACCCTGGGCGTGAGTCCGGCGATCGCCACCGAAGCCGACCAAACCGAGATTACCCTCACCGCCACGGCCTCCCAAGCGGTCGGAACCGATCAAACCGTCAGCCTGGGCATCACGGGTACGGGCGTAGATGCAGCGGACTTTGCCGCTGCGCTGCCGACCCAAATCACCATTTCAGCCGGAGAAATCACGGGAACCGTCACGCTCAAGGTCGCGGATGATGGGGCGATCGAAGGCTCCGAAACCGCGACCTTTACGATCAGCAACCCCTCTAGTGGCCTGGTCTTAGGCAACGCCAACGACCTGAGCAAAACCGTCAGCATTACCGATAATGATTTTCCAACAGTGACGCTGGGCGTGAGTCCGGCGATCGCCACCGAAGCCGCCCAGACTGCAATTACGCTGACGGCCACGGCCTCCCAAGCGGTCGGAACCGATCAAACCGTCAGCCTGGATATCACTGGCGTAGAGGCAGCAGACTTTGCCGATACGCTGCTGACCCAAATCACCATTCCAGCCGGACAAACCACCGGAAGTGTGACGCTGAATGTTTTGGACGACACGGCGATCGAAGGCCCAGAAACCGCGACCTTTACGATTCGGAACCCCTCCGCTGGGATCGTTTTGGGCAATACTGCCGACCTGAGTAAAACGGTCAGCATCACCGACAACGACTTCCCCAAGGTCAATCTCAGTCTCAGCAGCACGAGCGCGAGTGAAAGCGACACCACCACAGGCTTCACCGTTACGGCCACGGCCTCCCAGGCCGTGGCCGGAGGTCAGACGGTGAAACTGGCATTGAGTGGAGCCCAGGCCGAAGATTTTGTGGGTAGTATTCTGGACACACTCACGATCGCCGACGGCGAAACCAGTACATCTTTCACGTTTACCCTCACCAACGATACCCTGATTGAAGGTCTTGAAACCGCCGTGTTCACCATGAATACGCCTTCTGCAGGCTTGGCCTTGGGGACTGTGGTTACGCAAAATTTGGCGATCGCCGACAACGATTTCCCCACCGTCAACCTCAGCGCCAGTACCACCGCCGCCAGCGAAGCGAACAGCACGGTCATTACCCTTACCGCCACGGCTTCCCAGGCTGTCAGCGGTGACCAAACCGTTGCCCTTGTTCTGGGGGGTAGTGCGATCGCGACTGACTTTACCAGCACGATTCCGACCCAAATTACGATTCTCAGCGGCCAAACCAGCGGCAGCGTTAGCCTGACGGTCAACGACGATCGCCTGATCGAAGCCCTCGAAACGGCAACCTTCACGATTCAATCGCCCTCTGCAGGACTGATTCTCGGCAATTCGCCTACAGTCAATTTCAGCCTCACCGACAACGACGCGCCTGGGTTTACACTCACGCCAGCCAGCGGCCCGGTGACGGTGAATGAATCGGGTTCTGGCAACACCGGCAGCTTTGGCCTCGTGTTGAATGCACAACCGACCAGTGACGTCGTGATCGACATCGCTGGAGTGGATACGAATGCCGCAACGCTCTCCGCCAGCCGCCTGACCTTCACCAACACCAACTGGAACCAAGCCCAAACGGTGACGGTGACCGGTGTGGACAACAACATCATTGACGCTGACAAAACCAGTACCCTCACCTTCGGCATCAACGACGCCCAAAGTGATGATGCCTTTGATGCCGTTGTAGACCAAACCCTAACGATCACGACCAAAAATGACGACATCGCCGGTATCCGCGTCATCCCGTCCAACGGCGCAACCATGGTTTCCGAATCAGGCACGACCGACACGTTTGCCGTCGCCCTGACGGCCCAGCCCAGCAGCAACGTGCAGTTGAGTGTGCTCAGCAATAATACCGAGGAAGCAACGGTTGATCAGACAACCCTAGCCTTTACCGCTGCCAACTGGAACATCCCCCAAACCGTGAACGTCACCGGCCAGAACGACAGCCTCACCGATGGCAATCAGACGGTTGCGATCGCTATCGCCGTCAATCCAAATACCAGCGATGACGCCTTCGATAGCGTTGCAACAACAACCATAACGACCACTGTCATCGACGACGACACCCCCGGCATTACCCTCACCCCCACCAGTGGCCTGCAAACCAAGGAAGACGGCGGCACCGCAAGCTTTGAGGTGGTGCTCAATACCCAGCCAACGGCAGATGTCGCGATTCTCTTGAGCAGCAGCGATACCTCCGAGGGCACTGTGGGCGATCGCATCAGTTTCACGCCCAGCACCTGGAATACACCCCAAACCGTCACCGTCACCGGTGTGGATGACCTGCTAGATGACGGTGACATCTCCTATACCCTCGTAACCAACACCGAGAGCCAAGACGCAGCCTACGCGGCAATTAACCCGGCGGACGTGACGCTGGTGAACCTCGATGACGATGAAAACCGTGCGCCCGTCTTGGTCACTCAGATTCTGGATCAGTCTATTTTGGTTGGGGAACGCTTAGAACTTGCCTTGCCCGCTGGGACATTTAGAGACGATGATTTCGGCGATGTTCTGAGCTATGGCGCATCCGAACGGCGGGGTGGGCTCTTTTATACGCTGCCGGGTTGGTTGACATTTGATGCGGCTCGTCAGGTCTTTAGCGGCACGCCCACGGTCAACGATGTTGGCAGTTTGGAAGTGGAAGTGACAGCGAGCGATCGCGCCCAACTCTCCGCCACCGACGTCTTTCAACTCACTGTCGTCCCCTCCACCCCGC
>JAAUOP010000052.1 GCA_012034805.1 Synechococcales cyanobacterium CRU_2_2
CGGATTTGCTGGGTGATTTCGCGCTCGACTGTGCGCTCGACTATGCGCTCGACTTCGTGCTCGACTTTGCGATCGCCCTGAAAACTTCCAGCCGTCTGACTCACCCATACCCGCGTCACCTGGGTCGCTGGATCCGTCCCCGGCTGCAACTGCGGAAACTCAAACCGAATCGGGCAAGTGGCCATGAGCTCCGCCACGGCAGCTTCGTCTGTCAGATCAAGGCCCACATCCAAGACCAGCCAGGTCAAGGCTCGATACATGGCCCCGGTGTCGAGATAGCGCAAACCCAGGGCCTGGGCTACCCGCCTCGTCACGGTGGATTTGCCTGCGCCCGCTGGCCCGTCCATGGCGACGATGGCCTGTCGTTGGCTCAGGAGTGCATTATCGATCAGTCGGGCTGTGCCCACTTGTGCTGCGATCGCCAAAAGTCCGACCTCTTGAATGGTTTGCATGGGTTGTAGCGTTGTTGGATCTACCAGCTCAATATATTCAGCCTCAAGACCCGCAGCGGCCAACTCCGACCGCACGATCGCCACTAAGGCTGCACAACACCGCCCTCCATTCTCAAACAATTCCTGCGCTTTTTGTAATCCTCGCGACAAAGCCGTGGCGCGTTGCTGCTCCTGGGCGGATAAATAGGCATTGCGCGAGCTGAATGCTAGGCCATTGGCGGCCCGCACGATCGGGCAACTGATGATTTCTCCGGGCAAATTGAGGTCGGCGGCTAGTCGGCGAATAATCGCTAGCTGTTGGGCGTCCTTTTGGCCAAAGTAGGTGCGGCTGGGGCGGACGATGTTGAGCAGTTTGGTGACGACGGTGGCGACACCTTGGAAATGGCCGGGGCGCGATCGCCCACACAAATGCTGCGTTAGGCCAGCGGGCGGGACGACCTGAGTCAGGCCTGCGGAATTCGTCCTGTCCGCTGCTCCGTACATCATTTCCACCGTCGGCAAAAACAAGATATCCACCCCCGCCGCCGCGCACAGCGCCCGATCAGCGTCGAGAGGCCGGGGATAGTTTGCCAAATCTTCCTGGGGGCCAAACTGCAGCGGGTTGATAAAAATCGAGACCACCACGACTGCGTTTTCGCGGCGAGCGCGAGCGATCAAGCTTTGGTGGCCCAAATGCAAAGCCCCCATCGTCGGCACGAAGCCAATGCTGGAGGCATCCTGGAGCTGGCGCTGCAAAGCCGCCACGGTGGAAAAACAGCGCACAAAACTCTCCAACCCACGAACGGCCTAAATTTAAGCAGAGCTAACCTAACCTGAGCAGGATTAATCTAAGCGGGACTGACCCAACAGGAATCGGGGCATCGCAATGCCCCGATTGGTTCACCTTAAAAGTTTAGTTCAAAAAAAGTTCAGTTCAAAACAAACGACTTCTGAACAGCTTGTTTGAGGCTATTTCAGAACCTCGATCCGCACCGGCGCGACACCGGCATGGGTGAGGCCGATGTAGTCTGCGGCAGCGGCAGAAAGGTCAATGACGCGATCGCCCGCATAGGGGCCCCGGTCATTAATCCGCACGGTGACCGAAGCACCATTGTCCATGTTGGTCACCCGGACCAAGCTACCAAAGGACAAATGTAAATGGGCCGCCGTCATCGCATTCTGGTTGAAGATCTCGCCGTTGGCCGTTTGATTGCCATTGAAACCCGGCCCGTACCAAGAGGCCCAACCCTGCTGATAGAAAGAGCCTTCCGTTCGGGCCGCCGCCACAACCTTGGGCTTCGCTGGAGCCGGGAGGTCAGCGACTCGGGTCAGCGGTTCCGCCGCTTCGTTGCCCAGCAAGCGACGCAGACGGTTGGTGGCCTGTAGGGCGTCCTCTGTGCGAACTCCGGTGCTATCGGGCAAGACGATGTTGGAGGTCAGTGTGACGAGCGTTGTGCCGCCCATCTGAACGAGGTAGGTGTCTTTGTCCCACTTCACTGAAATTTTGCTGCTGTCCACATCTCCAGACTGGTGCAGCTGGTTGAGCTGGGCCGCTAGGCGGGTTGCTTGCCACAGGGGCGTGTTTTCGTCGGTCTCCTGGGCTGCAAGTTTGCGGATTTCTCCGGCAGCAGAGGAATGAATAGCAGAGGCTGTGACCGAGGGGGAGTTCACGGCTGAACTAGTGGCTGGGCCAGCATTCGCTACTGCTTCGCCCAGGAAGGTTAAGACTGGAATACCCCGAACGTAAATCGTAGCGGCGGGTCGGGATTTGAAATTGTGGGGGAAAACTCTCGCGATCGCAGCTTGCGGCTGTGCCGTCGGCGATCCGGCTTGGCGGATGGCCTGAAGATTGACTTGAGGATTGGCTTGGGCCGATGCAGGTTCTCCAACCTTGCTAACGGCGGGGACGGGGTCTTTTCGATCGGAGCCGGGAACGCCTGCTGGAATATCCGTTGCTACTTTGCGTAACTCGGCTTGTGGCGCTGATTGTGACTCGGCTTGTGGCGCTGATTGCGGTGCTGACTGCGATGTTAATAAATCTGATTGCTCGGCTTGAATCGGCCTGATGCCAGGGGTTAGAGTCCAACCCAGGGCTGAAGCCATCACAACGGCGATGATGTTGCCCAAACGTTTATATTGCATATCCTCTGCTTGAATTCAGCTGGGGTTCTGATGGAAACTGGAGTGCTGACTTTGCCGGAAAAGCGCGATCGAAACACTCAAAACAGCTCAAATTCCGAAGGTACAAACGCCCCGAAAACAAGCGTTTTCGTAACGTAAACCAGCGGAGCGAACCCAATAACGCGGCCTTTTGTCACAGAACTTTATGAACCCTAGCACGAAGCTTTTGAGTTGAATACAGTGGGAAATTACCTAGGATTCAGCTAGAAATCAGGCTTGAATCGGTTGGCTGCGATCGCCCAACCCCCTGTCCGTAAGGCCTAAAAGCACTTCTGAAGACTGGTTTTTCTACGTTTTGGCCTTGATCCAAACCTAGGGGCAAAAACAAATTTTTTAAGGGGTTGAACGTCCAAATTGAACAGATTTGATAATCTCTGAAATCCTTGCTTTGCAAGCCTTTGAACGGTCTGACCATGAATCGAGTGTTGGATTTGTTACCTACTCCAGACACGATTTTTAGTGACTCTGATTAAAGAATCTAATCAGATAAATTCGGTTCATAGAAACTTTGGATAAAACCCATGACCATTTTGTGGGCCTGTTTGGGAGAGCCTGTTCAGCGAATGTCGAATTTGAACGAATGTGGAGCGTGGGCGAATTTGTTTTGAGCTGTGGGAAAAAGCTCTAAAATGCTTGCTCTGGGCCTAACTGAGTCGGCAAAATGGGCTTTGGCTTGAGCCCAAGGTGGGTCAATGCTCGGTTAATGATCAAACAAGAGCAAAACTATGGACTATCGTGCTGCGGGTGTTGATGTTGAGGCGGGCCGCCAATTTGTGTCAAGAATCAAAGACATAGTCGCCGCGACCTACCGTTCGGGGGTGTTGGGCGGTTTGGGGGGCTTTGGGGGGTTGTTTGAGTTGCCGACGGGCTATCGGCAGCCGGTGCTGGTGTCGGGAACCGATGGCGTGGGCACGAAGCTGAAGCTGGCCCACCAGCTCGATTGCCACGAGACGGTCGGGATTGATTTGGTGGCGATGTGTGTGAATGATGTGCTGACCTGCGGGGCGGAACCGCTGTTCTTTTTGGATTACATCGCCACGGGCAAGCTGAATGAGGCGCAGCTCGCGGCGGTGGTCAGCGGCATTGCGGCGGGGTGTCAGGCCTCGGGCTGTGCGCTTTTGGGGGGCGAGACGGCGGAGATGCCGGGATTTTATGGGCCGGGGGAGTATGACCTGGCAGGATTTTGTGTGGGCATTGTCGAAAAATCGGAGATTTTGGACGGTTCGCGGGTGCAGCTGGGGGATGTCGCGATCGCCCTACCTAGCAGCGGTGTCCACAGCAATGGCTATAGCCTGGTGCGCAAAATCATCGAAACCCAAAATCTGAGCTGGACGGATATGGTGGCCGCCTTCGACGGGCATACTCTGGGCGAGGTTTTTCTCGCCCCCACCCAGCTTTATGTCCAGCCGGTGCTGGCGGCCCTGAAGCAAGATTTTGCGATTCATGCCATGGCTCACAACACGGGCGGGGGCTTGCCGGAGAATTTGCCCCGTTGCCTCGGTGCGGATCAGAGCGTTCAAATTGATCTGGCGTCTTGGGAGCGACCGAAGGTCTTTCAGTGGTTGGAGGCGGCAGGTCAAGTCAGCCGTCGAGTGATGTTTGAGACGTTCAATATGGGGGTGGGCTATGTGGTGATTGTGCCGCAGGGGGTGCAGGGGGAGGCGATTGCCTTTTTCCGAGCTCAAGGGCTCGCGGCCTGGCAGCTCGGCACGGTTGTCCCAGGACACGGTGAGGTCTTGGGGCTGCCCCTCTAGGCGAGTGTGAAGGTCGATCGCTGCCCATCCGTCAGGCGGTAAAGAATTTATATCCTGCGGCCATGGTGGCGATCGCCACAAAGAACTGCCACAAACTCGTCGGACGCAAAATGACTCCACCGCTCAAAAACACCAGAACTGCGCCCAAACCCAGCAAAATCCAGCCCAAAAACTTGATATAGCAGCAGCCACAAGAGTTAGGACGTCTTGCTATGCCTCAGTGCCTACTGGACTTGATTGTACAGATTTAAGGCGTCCTAACTTCTATGGCGGTGGCTATATCACCCCTGCCAAACATCAACACCAACGTGCCAAATATTAAGCTCAATACTGACCCAGCCGCCGGTAGGTCTCGCCACCAGTAGGGAGCCGTCTGAGTCGTAAAAATAATATTTTGACCTAGGTAGTAGAGGCCCACCAGCAGAAGCGCGATGCCGAAGATTTGGCTGAGCAAACGCATGATTATGCTGAACAATAAAGATTTCTGGCTCTAGCATACCCAGTGGAGGGTCTCCGCTGGTCTAGCGCAGAGGAGGGGGGTGATTGCTTGCCTAGCATCGCGAATTTTGCCCAATTCAGCGTATCTTCATACTTTTTCCCCTGAGACTCTTTAGTAACCTAGTAGAAAGGAAACTAAGTGTTCCTGTCAGGCCCGAGCCTGAGACCTCTAAGGAAATATACTGATGGAAGTTTCGCAATTCCAGTCGCCATTGCAATTGCCCTCTCCCGGATCTGAAGCCGCTCGATCACGGGTTCGAATTCTCGTCGTCTCCCAGCGACAGGTACCTCAGAAAGATTGGGTTGCCAATGCAGTGCCCTTCGAGTTTGAAGATTGGATTGTGGCCCTCGATCAGGCTCAGGTGGTTGCGCCTCGGCCTCGGCGTTCGAAGCTGCGAGATCTACGTGCGATCTGGATGGCTTTGGGGAGCGCTTCTAATCGGGTTTCCCCAACTGCCGATACCCAGTTTGAGGATCTGCAGGCCGTGCGATCGCCTCTACGATCGCACGGACAATCCCTCAAAAATCGCTTCAAAAATCGCTTCAAAAATCACTTCAAAAATCACTTCAAAAACCTGCTGAAAACCTTGCTTTGGGCAACGCCGATCAGCCATTGGATTGCCCCTCAATTTGAGCCCATCGCAGCAGATGTCCTCGCAGAAGAATACGATTTGCTCTACTGCATTTTCTCAGAGCCCTGGGAAGTTTTTAGTTTGCGATCGCTCCCAGACTGGCGCAAGCGTTGCAAATTTGCAGTCTGCCACTTTGTCGAACTCTGGCCCAAGGAACTGGACGATCTGGCGCTGCTGAAACAGGAATATGCTCAATTTGATAAATTTTACTCTAATACCTTTTTCACAACTTCTGAAATTACAGAAATTACGGGGATTTCTTGTCAATATTTACCTCTGACGGTTGATGCGATTAAGTTTTGTCCTTATCCCAATCCGCCGGAGCGATCGATCGACGTTACTTATATTGGACGACGATCGAACGCCACCCATGATGCCCTGCTCAACCTGGCCCAAACGCGTAATTTCTTCTATCTCTACGATACGGCCAAGCAGTTTCGAACCGCCAACCACGCCGAGCACCGAGCTTTGTTGGCAATGCAGCTGAAGCGATCGCGCTACTTTTTTGCCAACTGTAGTAAGTTAGATGATTCTTGTAGCCAAGGTCGTATGCCAGAGTTTGGCTGGCGTTTTTTTGAAGGATTGGCCTCTGGCACGATTGTCCTGGGAAAAACACCAGATACCGAGATTTTTCGACAATGTTTTGACTGGCCCAATGCAGTTATCTCTCTACCCTTTGATCTGCCCAATATCGCTGAAATTTTGACGGATTTGGATCAGCGTGCTGAACGGCTAGAGCAAGCTCGATATGACAGCATTCTGAACGCACTGCAGCGCTACGACTGGCTTTATATCTGGAGTCAAATTTTGAGTGATTTTGACCTGGCAACGACAGAAAAAATGCAGCAGCGCCAATGTGAGATTGATGCCCTAGTCGAACGGGTCAAGGCGGAACGGGCCAAGGCAGGTGATCGCGATCGCTTAGCCCACAAAACTAGCCACACCTGTGGGGACGAACCGCCGTTCATCCGGCTGTTGGATCCATCCTGAGTCATAATTGCTGAGCACATCATTGATTTCACTTGCGTGCCGCAGCCGATGAGTCTCGCTACCGATCTTTGGGCCAAAAACCAGCCTTTGGCCCAAGCTTGCCTCCAGAATCCCTTTGTCCAAGGTCTGGCTGACGGCAGCCTCACGAAAGCCAAATTTGCCTACTACGTCGGTCAGGATGCCTTTTTCTCGAAGCCTTCGCTCGAGCCTATAGCCTCTGTGCTGCTAAGGCTCCGAATGCCCAGACCTTTCGGCTGTTTCATGGGCTGGTCGGTAGTGTTTTAGAAGAACTTCGGTTGCATGAAGGCTATGCGGGGCAGTGGGGCATTGTGCTAGCCGACATTAGCCCTGGCCCAGCCACCCGACGCTATGTTGATTTTTTGACGGCGATCGCCTGGAGCCAGCCCATCGGGGTCACAGCGGCGGCGATGACACCCTGTATGCGGCTCTATGCCTACCTGGGCCAAACCTTGGCTCAGCCGGGTATTCCGAAGCACGCCTATGGCAACTGGATTAAAACCTATAGTCAACCCAGTTTTGAGGATTGGGTTCAACAGCTCGAAGCACTCTTGAGCCAGTTTGGGGATGCTCCAGAATTATCTGTGCAATCCACAGCCTCTGTGCAATCCACAGCCTCCGCCCCCGCCGCTATCGAAGATGCCTATCGCTATGCCATGCAGTGTGAATTGGATTTTTTTCAAGCAGCCTGGGAGACTGAGTCATGACGATTCCTCGTACAGTGTGCCTGGGATTTCTGGCCGTGATCTTGATCGGTGCCGTGCTACTCGAATTACCACTCTCCCTAACCTCAGGCCAGTGGGGTGACCCAATTAATGCGCTCTTTATTTCCACCTCGGCGGTGTGTGTGACGGGGCTGGCTACGGTGGATGTCGGCACCTATTACACTGGCTTTGGCCAATTCATTGTGATGTTGCTAGCCCAGGTCGGCGGTCTGGGTTACATGACCGTCAACACGTTTTTGCTGCTGTTGTTAGGGCAACGATTTCGCCTGCGAGAGAAAGTCGCGATTCAGCAAACCCTGGATTTACCTGGAATTGAAGGGGCAAAGCAGCTGATTCAGTCGATCATTGGGTTGACGCTCCTGATTGAGCTGACCGGTGCATTTTTGTTGATGTTCCAATTTATTCCTGAATTTGGGGCTTCTCGAGGGATTTGGCTGTCGATTTTTCACAGCGTTAGCGCCTTTAATAATGCCGGGTTTAGCTTGTTTCGCGATAGTTTGATGGGCTATGCCGACTCACCGTTGGTGATCGGTGTAATTAGTTTGCTGATTATTAGCGGCGGTATTGGCTACAAGGTTTTGATGGAGATCTTCTTGGTGATTAGGGATCGCCTGCGCAAAGATCCAGGCCGTTTTTGGGTATCGCTCAATTTTAAGGTGGTGACGACGACCACGTTCCTACTCCTTAGTGTGGGTACATTCGCGATTTTCTTTAGCGAATTTGGCAATCCGAAAACCCTTGGCGAAATTGACTGGGGTCAAAAGCTATTGTCGGCCTGGTTCCAGTCTGTAACGGCGCGCACGGCAGGGTTCAATAGCATCGATCAGGGCAGTATGACCACGGCAGGTTTATTTATTACGATCGCCCTCATGTTCATCGGGGCCAGTCCTGGCGGCACCGGTGGCGGCATTAAAACCACGACGATGCGCGTTTTGACCGACTGTACGGTGGCGGTGCTGCGCGGTAAAGATGAGGTGATTTGTTTCAATCGCCGCCTACCCAACGAACTGATCTTCAAGGCCGTGGGCGTTGTCTTTGGTTCCTTGATCAGCGTGATTCTGTGTACGATTGTGCTGTCTTGGTTTGAGCCAAAACTGGAGTTTATTAATCTCTTTTTGAGGTCGTTTCTGCCTACGCAACGGTGGGCGTTTCCATGGGCATCACCAGCGGTTTGTCGGTGGCCAGCAAGTTGGTGGTCATTTTCACGATGTATACGGGCCGAGTCGGAATTTTGCTGTTGATGACTGCTTTGCTGGGAGATCCAGCCATCAGTCGGGTTCGCTACCCTGAGGATGATCTCCTGGTCGGCTAGGAGTGAGGTAGGATTTGAGATGCAAATCTGGTTCCAACGCTGTGAATCTTTCCTACCTGAGTCTGTTTCGCAATCTTGAAAATGACAACCGTCAGTTTGCCGTGATTGGGTTAGGGCGGTTTGGCCGCTCTGTGTGTCAGACGCTCCATGGTATGGGCTACGATGTGCTGGGGATAGATAGCAGCGAAAAGCTGGTCGCCCAAGCCATGGCAGATCAGATTACGGCCCATGCTCTGGAGCTTGATTCTACCGAGCCCTTGGCGCTGAAAGAGGCGGGGGTGTTTGAGTTTGATACGGTGATTGTGGCTATTGGAAACTACGTTCAAGAGAGCATCATCACCACGCTGAATGTCAAAGAGGGCGGGGTGCCCCACGTGGTGGCGAAGGCGTCGAATGAGACCCATGGAAAGCTACTCCAGAAAGTGGGGGCCGATCGCGTGGTTTTTCCAGAACATGACATGGGCTGTAACCTGGCGCGATCGCTCACCCGCCCCAAAATCCTGGAACGGTTCAATCTCGATCCAGAACACAGCATCGTGGAAGTGGCCGTGCCCGAGGAGTTCGATGGCCAGACCATTGCTGAGCTCAATCTTCGCAAGCGTTTTGGCCTCAACTTAATTGCGGTGGGGGATGAGCAAAAATTTCAGATCAATCCCGAACCCAATCGTTTGCTTCACAAGGGACAAATGATGGTGGTGGTGGGCGATAACCAGGCAATCGATCGCCTGGTGAAATAATCAGGAGATCCCATGCCCCGAATCATCGGTCTGATCAGTGGAACGTCCGTCGATGGCATTGATGCGGCCCTGGTGGAGGTGGAGGGCGGGCAGCTGGATTTGCGGGTTCAGCTCGTGGTGGGAGAGACCTATGCCTATGGGTCGGCATTGCGCGATCGCATCCTGGCCGCTTGTAGCGGCGCGGCTCTTTCCTTAGCGGAACTGGCAAGCTTGGATGATGACATTGCACAAGTGTTTGCCGAGGCGGCGATCGCACTCCAGCAGCTGAATCTGAGCCAGGGTGGCGAGGCGGCTGGACTGATTGGCTCCCATGGCCAAACCGTCTTTCATCGCCCTCGCCTGGGTAATCGCTTGGCCTACTCGATACAGTTGGGCCGTGGGGATGCGATCGCCCAGCTTACCGGCCTACCGACGGTGTCTAATTTCCGTGCTGCCGACATCGCCGCCGGAGGCGAAGGTGCCCCCTTGGTTCCGCCCATCGACGCCTATTTACTCGGTCACCCCACCGAGCATCGCTGCATCCAAAACATCGGCGGCATTGGCAACCTCACTTACTTGCCCCCAACGACCCAGCCCAATTGGCAAACCCAAGTGCGAGGCTGGGATACCGGCCCCGGCAATACCCTAATCGATATTGCCGTTCAGCGGTTGTCCCAGGGTGAACTCACCTACGACGCCGATGGGGCCTGGGCCGCCCAGGGTAAGCCAAACGTCGCGCGGGTCGAGCAGTGGCTCAAGCATCCCTACTTTCGGCAAGCACCGCCCAAATCCACGGGGCGAGAGCTGTTTGGTTGGGATTATTTTGAGCCCTGTTTTGCCGAAATGCAGGCTCAACAGCTTTCGGATGCCGATATTTTGGCGACCTTGACCGAATTTACTGTGTGTTCGATCGCGCAAAACTACCGAGACTTTTTGCCCGCCCTGCCCGATGCCGTCTTTGTGGGGGGCGGGGGAAGTCGCAATCACTATCTTATGGCGAGACTCGCCCAGCAGCTTCCCCAAACCCGACTCCACACCACCGATGTCCTGGGGATAAATTCTGACTTTAAAGAAGCGATCGCCTTTGCCATCCTTGCCCACTGGCATCAGCAGGCCCTCCCCGGCAATCTGCCCAGCGTGACCGGCGCGCTTTCCCCCTGTATTCTCGGCCAATATTATCGCAGGCCCGTGCTAGCATAGTGCCCGACGAATCAAGCAGGGAAACGCATCTCAGGTGGCTCACTCGTTCCTGATTGAATCTGGCAGTTGGGCGATCGAGGGTCACTGGCTCGAGCGCGATGGAACGTCGATGCCGCTGCGTGGCAAGACCCTAGTCTCCTGGGGAAAGGATGCCTGGTTTGTTATGGTGACCAAGCTCATCGTCGAAGGCAGCCAATATCCTGACATCATCTATCGCTATAAAGGGCGTTTTGAGAACACCACCCAGCACTACAGCTTCGTGATGGAACACAGCTTGCTGGGTAAGGTCGAAGGCGAAGGCTGGCTCGCGCCCGATTCGATCGTGCAGCGTTACTGGGCGCAGAAGGATCCCCAGCGGCGCAGCGCTTTTGATACGCTGTATTGTATCGATCGTCAAACCTATCACTGGTCTAGCGCTGTGATCTCTGGCCAGCGCCTGACCTCTGCTCTGGAAGCTAGGCTCTCCCGAAATGCTAGCTAACGGCCCACGTAAGAATGCTCAAGAATGTGCAGAGGTGGGGCCATCTCTTCGGTCGAGAGTTGGTTGACGCTACGGAGTACTACCGCTGAGACTTCGGAGTAAACTTTGTATAGCGAGTAATGTTGGTTACAACTGAGTCAAGGCGATCGCTAAATTCCCAGCTAAATTCCCAGCTAAACTCCCAGCTAAATTCCCAGCTAAACCCCTGGGATTGTTCAGACTCCGAATCCATCGAACCCTCCGAATTTCCGTGAGGCACCGGCTTTGGCATCGCAATTGGTATCGCACACTGTTAACCCACCCATGGCATCTCCCGATCCAAATGTAGGTCGTGTCCTTGACAACCGCTACGAGCTGATTGAGCTGGTGGGCAAGGGCGCGATGGGCCGCGTTTATCTCGCGAAGCATGTCATGCTGGGGGGAGCCGTGGCGGTCAAGTTTTTGTCTCAGACACTGCTCAGTGAGAAGATGCGCGATCGCTTCTTCGCCGAGGCCCGCACCTGCGCCCAACTGGGCCACAAAAGCATCCACATTGTGCGCGTCACCGACTTTGGCGTGGATGCCAGCGACATTCCGTTCTACGTGATGGAATATCTCCAGGGCGAAAATCTAAGTGCGCTGATTCACAAAGAAACCCTGCCGCTGCCGCGCTTTTTGAGCATCATGCGCCAAACCTGCATGGGGCTAAAAGCTGCTCATGAAGGGATTTCGGTGGACGGCAAGACTTGCCCGATCATCCACCGCGATATCAAACCCAGCAATATTTTGGTCACCCCCGACGATACCATCGGCGAGCTGGCCAAGGTGTTGGATTTTGGCATCGCCAAGCTAATCCAAGAAGACGCTAGCCAAACCCAGGGCTTTATGGGAACCCTGGCCTATTCCTCCCCCGAACAAATGGAGGGCAAGGAACTCGACCACCGCTCAGACATCTACAGTCTGGGTATTTTGATGTATCAGTGCCTGACGGGCAAGCTGCCGGTTTACACCGACAACCACACCTTTGGGGGGTGGTACAAAGCACATCATTTCCAGGAACCACAAAAATTTGAGGCGGTTCTTCCTGATCTCAAAATTCCTGCTAGCTTAGCCAAGCTGATTTACACCTGCCTCGCCAAAAAGCCCGAGGATCGCCCCCAGAAAATGGCGGAGATCATTGAAGAATTGAATCCCCTGGAGCAGCGGTTTGGAGAGGGTCGTCACATTGGGCACCGAATTGGGACGGCGCCCGAGAATATCTCGGTCACATTGGGCAATTCTGCCCAAACTGGGGTGGCTGGGCAGTCGTCATCTGGGCGGTCGTCATCTGGGCAGGAATCACATAAGGGACCCTCGCCGGAAGAAATCTGTTATCTCCAGTCTTGGCCTAAGAATAAGCCCATCAAGAGTATTGTCTTTCCGCGTAGACTCAAGACTAGCGCCGAGCCGCTCATCACGCTGTGGGTGATGCTGCCGAAGCAAGAAATTGAGCAGCTCAAGATCAACCGCCTCTACACCCAGGTCTATCGCAATTTTCTTTGCACGCTCTCTCCCCACCCGATGGCAATGTGGCTAACGGCGCTGCACAATCGCCATTACCACGGAGCTGAGGAAGCCCGCTGGCTGACCTGTTATCTGGATCTCAAGACCCCGAAGGGACAGGAATATTTGACCCAATTGAGCCAGCAGGGCTTGTACCGCATTTTGTGCTTTGCCCTGGAGGAGCCCCAGCGTTGTGCCCACGTTCTGACCACCAAAGTGAATCCGGCTCAATGTGGTCTGATGAAGCAGTGGATTATTCATGCCCGGACTTGGAAAGGACAAGAGCAGCCCACGATTAGCAAGGAGATGCTGCGCCACGAACTCGACTTGATTAAGCCGAAGGTGCAAGAGAACCTTGATTCCCTTGGAGATGGAGGCTCGTTCGGTATCTCTGCGCTCTGACGCCCTTCAGCCTAGCGGCTCGTTCCGATGTCAGCTCGGAATCATGGCATTTTCGCGCTTTCGTCGGGTGGGAAAAACAAGACTGGATGCCAAGACTGTCGTAGAACCTCGGTTCCGAAGCTGGAGACTGACCAATCCAAAAGGCGATTGGGTTTGCTATCGGAGAGGGCGATCGCACTAATATTTTCCACAGTTGCCGCGCGCATCAGCTGTTCCATCGGCAACCCTCTCAGCAGGCGTGTTTCAACCTTGAGTCCCACGCTCTCGAGATCGGCTTTGGCGGCTCCTAGCTTTGCCTTTACCTCGGCTTCGTCTTTGGGAAAACGGCTGGCGGTATCAATCACCCAGACCAAAATGCAGCCTTTTAGCCCGGTCTGGGGATGTTGGGTAACGCGCTGTTTGATTTGAGACAGGGTGTGATGGGCTGAACGACTGCCATCGTAGGGAACCAGCAGCTCAGCCAAAAGATTCTGGCAGCGTAGGGCCAATTCTGCCTCTGTATAGGTTGAAATGACGGGCGGACGCAGGGTCAAGAGCGGGCAATTCAGTTTGCTTGCCAAACTAGAGGCTGTGCTACCAAAGAGCTTCTGGGTGAGCAGGCTGCGGGTGGAGGAACCAAAAATGACCAGGTCAATCGCATGTTTTTGAACAGCTGCCAAAATGGCTCTATCTGCGTTGCCAGAATCAACTTCAACCACGACTTCCACGCCGACGGCCCCATGCTTGAGGGCTGGAGCGAGTACCTCTTGAGCGGCTTGGATTGCCTTGCGATCTGCCTGGGGAATTTCGCCGCCTCCATCCAAGGGAACACTATGTAAAAACACGAGCTTTTGAGCACCGCTTTGGGCGAGCTGGGGGACAAATTTGATCAGGCGTTCAATGCCATCGTTGAAGTCTGTGCAGATCAAAAGGTGTTGAAACATAGCGCTAGACGGGGTAGAGCAATCAGTGACAGTGAGTTTGGAGTAAACCGGTCGGAATACATCAGTCGGAGTGCATCAGTCGGAGTGCATCAGTCGGAGTGCATCAGGGGCAAATAAAAAGAGGTGGGGCAGAACTCCCACCTCTCTATTGTCAGTGATGGATTGCGTTTTTTGACTTCAAAGTTTGCTGGCCTGCTCTGCCCGAAGCGAAGCCACGCTGCGGTAATTGAATTCTTTGTTGTAGAGGTGGCAGCGATCGGTAATTTCTTTCATCAACGACCAGGTGAACTTGCGTTCGATCAGGTATTCTCCCCAATGTTCCTGCAACACTTTGTGGGCCTGACGCAGTTTGTAGGAGGGAATGGCGGTGCTGACATGGTGGGGAATATGGACGTTAATGTCGTGGCAGAGAAATTCCACCCAAGCTGGATAATCGCAGTGGACGGTGCCTGCAAGCTGAGCCTGGGCTTCGTTCCATTCGCTCGCTGGACGGAAAGGAATTTCTGGCAATGTGTGGTGAACGATGGTAAATGTACTCATCCAAAAGTGGTAGACCATCCAGGGCAGCAGCCAAAATTTGACCCAGCCCTCTAGCCCGAGAGTTGCGATCAGGAGGGGGAAGGCGATCGCCACACCCACAATCACAAACAGGGCTGAAAAGCGCACCTGCTCGCGTTGTTTGCCTTCAAACTGGTTCCAGGCAAAATGGCGCATCGCCCAGTGACCAATGGAGCCGAGCCACCAAAACCGACCGCGCACTTGGGCGTAACCCCACTGCAAGAGCTTGGGCGAAGCCAAAAAATTTTCAGAAAGGACGGGATCCCAAGCATTGTCCACCCCGAGCTTGTTGGTGTGCTTGTGGTGGTGGTTGTGTAGAATCCGCCAGGCGTGGAAGGGGTAGGCTAGCGGCAAAAAGGCGAGGTGGCCGACGATGTTGTTGACGCGGGTGCTGTTGGAGAAGGAGCGGTGACCACAATCGTGACCCACCACAAAAAAACCAGTCAGGGCCGTGCCGGTGAGTGCCCAGGCGAAGGGCAGCAAATACCAGGGAGACAGGGCGAGGAGTACGTAGGAACCGGCGACTGCAATGACGCTAATCGCGACGCTAAGCCAAGCTCTAGCCGCACTTTTCTCAAAGATATCTTGGGGAAGCGTCTGAAGAATATCCCGGAGGCGCACGTTGGGGTCTAGGGACGACAAAACTTCGGGGCGAGCCACAGGGGCCTGGGGAGAAGTGACCATGCAGATTTTGTTGAAGCGATAGGATGACTGAGGCGAGCGAAGCCGGATAAGCCCGAGAGACTCCGCAAAAAGCCTGAGAGAGAAGTTAAAGAATCTCAATAAACCCTTACACATATATCACGATTGGTGACCTGTGCGAATACGCCTAAATTCGTCAAGCCGTGAGCCAGGAGCCGTTTAAGGGGAGTTGCGATCGCCCAAGCCCAGAAACATCCGTCAAACAGCGCATGGATTCGTTTTGTAGTGTGAAATACAATCCGACTCAGATGAGTTTCTGCTTTGTTCAGAGTCGGGAGATGGGAAGTCTATCAAATGTCTGAGTCCCAGGTCAGCGGTTCCTCAAGTGAGCTTTCTTTGATGGCTCGGTATTATATTCGCCGGTTGCTGCACCAGAGGCGCGATCGCCTCCATTTGATTGCTGCGCCGGGCCGCAACTTGTTTGCCACGGAAACTGCCAATCTCAATGACGTGATTGAGGGGCTGTATTTAGAGGAGGCGCGCATTCAGCAGGTGGTGGCCTCGTTGGAAAGTTATGTTAAGCTCCACCGTCAATGGGTCGCGCAGGCGAATACAGCAGCAGCGGTTTCCCTCGATCTAGAGCGCCAGATTTTTGAAATGCTAGGTTTGCGTTTGGCGGAGTCCCTAGTCCAAGCCTAGGCTGACACAGCCGCTCCGACAAAAGCGGTATCCAAGGGATACCGCTTTTGTCGTTGGAAGCAAGGACTCATCAAACAAGCCACGATCTTCTAGGGCTTGATGACGAATAGGGCTTGATGACAAAGAATCATCTAACTTCGTCTAGGACTTGCTAGGGGCCAGCTTAACGTCGGTTGCCAGACCCAAGCGTCGCAGCAGCGAAATCGTCACCCAAGTGATGTCCACTTCCCACGGTTTTAACCCGTGCCGAGCCGAATATTGAAACTTGTGATGATTGTTGTGCCAGCCTTCGCCGTAGGTGAGCAGCGCCACCCACCAGCAATTGGTCGATTTGTCGCCAGAATCTTCGTAGGTTCGGTAACCAAACTTGTGGGTAGCGCTATTAACAAACCAGGTGCAGTGATAAACCACCACCAAACGCATGAAAATGCCCCACACCACAAATGACCAGCCGCCCACGGCGTAGAGCACGAGGCCCAATAAAATTTGCAGCGGTAGAAAATACTTGTCGAAGAAGCGATAGACCGGGTCGTTCGCAATGTCGCGGGTGAAGCGAGCAATGTCTTGTTTCGCTGGGACTTCGCGACACATCCATTCCATGTGGCTCCACCAAAAGCCCTTATTCGAATCGTGGTGGTCATTGACTTGGTCAGAATAGGCGTGGTGGTGGCGGTGCAAGCCAATCCACTCGGTTGGGCCACTCTGGCAAGACAAACTACCGCAGAAAACGAAGAAATATTCGAGCCACTTGGGGGTTTTGAAGCTGCGGTGGGAAATGAGACGGTGCCAACCCAGGGTAATGCCGAGGCAGCCTGTAAACCAGTGAAGAAAGACCATCAGACCGACAGCCTTCCAACTAAAGTTACTGGGGAGCAGGGCAAACAAAGCCCCTACATGGACAGCCGCTAGAAACAGGATGGTCGGCCAATCGAGCGGAAGCTGCTTTTTGTCAATTGCAAGAGTCATGCCAGAGTTTAAAGAAACGACAGAAACTGAGGTTGGGAAACAAGGAGATTTAGCCGCGCGGTGGCTGTCTCGTTGTAGCGCATACTGAGGAATTAGTCCGCAAAGATCCAGCCTCGCCAACCGTCCGCAATCCAATCCTAAGTCGTAACCGCACTCACAGACCGATGGCTCAACAGCACAGCGAACAAATCCGTCAGGCAGAAAATGCTCTAACCCAAATCTTTTCGGTAATTGACGCTCAGGTCAAGGAAAATCTACGCCGTGTCCTCACGGCTTTCCGAAATCACCGGGTGGGTGTGCACCATTTTTCGAGTGTGAGTGGCTATGGCCATGACGATTTGGGGCGGCAGGTGCTTGATCGCGTTTATGCCGAGGTGTTGGGGGCTGAGGCGGCGGTGGTGCGGCTGCAATTTGTTTCGGGAACCCATGCGATCGCGCTGCTCTCTACGGCGTGCTCCGCCCCGGCGACGAAATGCTGGCGGTTGCCGGAGCGCCCTACGACACTCTGGAAGAAGTGATTGGTTTGCGGGGAACAGGTCAAGGTTCGTTGAAGGATTTTGGCGTCGATTATCGACAGTTGGAGCTGGCCGAGGATGGCGAGATTGATTGGCTGGGGCTAGCGGAGGCCGTGGGCGATCGCACCCGCTTGGTTTTGATCCAGCGTTCCTGCGGCTACACTTGGCGTCAGAGTTTGGCGATCGCCGACATCGAACGCATTGTCCAGAGCGTTAAGCGACAAAACCCCAACACCGTCTGCTTTGTGGATAATTGCTACGGTGAGTTTATTGAAAACCGAGAGCCCACCGCCGTTGGCGCAGACCTGATGGCCGGGTCCTTAATCAAAAATCCGGGCGGCACCCTCGTGAGCGCGGGGGGCTACGTGGCGGGTCGAGCGGATCTGGTCGAAGCTGCTGCCTGTCGCCTGACGGCACCGGGCATTGGCAGCGAAGGCGGTGCCACTCTCGGTCAAAACCGACTCATGTTCCAAGGCCTGTTCCTTGCACCTCAGATGGTGGGAGAAGCCATCAAAGGCACCCAGCTGATTGCCCAGGTGTTTCATGAGCTCGGCTACGACGTCAATCCGCTGCCGCGAGTCCCCAGGCGCGATGTGATCCAGGCGATTCGTCTTGGCACGCCCGAAAAACTCGTTGCCTTTTGCAAAGCGATTCAGCAAAACTCACCGGTTGGCTCCTACCTTGACCCGACCCCTGGCAACCAACCGGGCTACGAGAGCGAACTGGTGATGGCCGGAGGAACGTTCATCGATGGGAGTACCTCGGAGTTTTCGGCAGATGGGCCGCTGCGATCGCCCTACGTTGTGTTTTGTCAAGGTGGAACCCACTGGACTCATGTGGCGATCGCCCTGGAAGATGCGATCGCCGCCCTTGGCCCGGCCTAGTTTTCCCTAAGCGTCAGCCTTCGAGGCCGAGGCTTGAACCTCGCTGTCTGCGGTAGCCCGCTTCTTCAACACTGGTTTGACGGCCTTGGCGTCGCCGCTGCCACTGCTGCCCTCTGTCCGACGCGGCACGAGGCTGTTACCCGTGCCTGTCCGGCGCGGAGGCCCGCCTGGCTGTCGGCTACCGCCGCCGCCGCCGCCGAAGCGTTTGCCGCCGCCGCCCTTATTGAACGTGCGTTTTTGAGGAATAGCTCCGATACACATGCCCTCTTTGACCACTAGGAGATCCCCTTCGCGGACGACTTTCAAATCCCAGAAATGATGAATCGCCTTTGGCCCAAGCCGACCCTTGAGCTGGAGCTTAAAGCTTCGACCCTTCGTGGTGTTGGGTTTGGGTGCCTGCTTGATCTTAATGACTACATGCTCACGTTCCACGGAATGGAACACGACTTCGCCGCGAATCGAAAAGTAGCCGTCCTGCAAGTCTGCTGCAGACTTAATCGGGGGTTTGGGCCGCACCGGGCGCAGTACCCCTGCCTCCGAGGGAGAGGGGTCATCCCCTTTCAAAATGTCCTTTTGCAGCGTTTCAGGTTCCCAAACACCGACAAGCTGAACATGCAGATCGCCTTCCTGCTCTCGGGTGCGGGGATACACAACCCAAAGATGCTCTTGGTCGAGATCAATATGTTTTTTGACCAAACTCATGATTCGACCGAGCAAGACGGCCTCAATGGTCGTACCGTCGGGCGTGGTGAGCGACCCTTTGGTGAGCTGTTCTGGGTCTGGACTGTAACGGGCCCGAATGAGGCCAATGGCCCGAAACTGCATCGGTTCACTGGGCTGGGGAATCGGTTCCTGCCTCAGGGGAGTGGTTGCACTGGCTTCAGCACTTGCACCTCGGGAGGACGACTGACTGCTCGTCGCTTTACTGGCTGCTGTGTTCGCTGTCATGGGGGGCGGGGGAGTGATTACGTTGACCGCTAATGACATACCGGGGAGACCGGGGATGTCTGAAGGCTACTTTTCTCGCAAGCCTACTCGGTAAGCTAGGCTTACTCGGCAAGCTAGGCTCACTCGGTAAGCCGGGCTTAACTAGAGTCAGCCGGACTTACTTTTGTTGCAGGCCTTGGGTTGCGATATTCAGTATTCCCACTGGAGATGAAATCATCGCCAGGAAAACCTGAACTTAGGGTAACACCTGTCTTAGAAGAGTCTGAAAGGGTGTTACCACCTCCAGCATTGTTCTCCGGTTCCTGCCCAAATCCTGAAAAATAAGTCCGTAATTCGAAAGTTTTTTGAGAAAACCGCTGAATTAGAATTTTTACTCAAGTTTTACGGGAGGGATCCGCAAATCAACGGAGGCTTTTAAGCCAGTAACTGCCAGCTTGGTTCGGCTCACAGTTTGTCCGGCCTATTTTATTTGTCTGGCCTATTTTATCGCCTGAACCCTGAGAATCTTGCGATCGCAGCCCAGGTCGCACAAAAGTTGTATATAAGTTGCACATAAAGCCGCAGCCAGATCGCAGCCAAGCCGCAGCCAGGTCGCACAAAAAAATGCGGATCCAGGTCTTGACAAGTAACCTCCGGTGCAAGACCATCCCAGGGAGATTGCGCTACTTTTGGGAAATCCGCCTTGCTCAGGCGTCTGCTTTGCCAGGGTCTCCTGGGGGCGAAATGCACAGCAGATGCGCAGAGAAGGTTAAGGTGTGCGGGTGGGGTGTGCTGGATGTTCGGGCGATCGACTCGAAGGTTTCCCAGAAGGTTAGCTTGAAGCTTTGCAATGTGAGAGGCGAAAGATAACGTGGCGACAAAACGCGGTAACTGGCCGGTCAAGATCTTTTTGGCGATCTGCGTCATTGGCTTTTTGGGCATTTCGATGGTGCCGGTGCTGAGCGAGGCGATGCAGAATGCGTCGGCTCCGAAGCCGCAGCCCGATGCTGCGGTGCCGGAAGCCCAGCGTCAACAGCTAGAAGATCAGGCGAAGGGCTTTGAGCTGGTTTTGCAGCGTGAGCCCACCAACAGGACTGCCCTGGAAAGCTTGATTGAGATTAAGCTCCAGTTGGGGGATGTGACGGCGGCGATCGCCCCCTCCAAAAGCTAGCGGAACTCAGCCCCGAAAACCCGGACTATCAGGTGCTGTTGGCCCAGGTGCAGCAACAGACGGGCGATCGCGAAGCCGCTGCCCAGACCTATCGCACTCTGATCGAAAAGCAGCCGGGTAATCTGAAGGCGTTGCAAAGTTTGGCCGCACTGCTGATGCAGGAGAATCGGCCCACCGCTGCGGTGAGCTTGCTTCAGGACACGCTCAAGCTGGCTCCCGAGGCCAATCAGGCTGAACCGGGCAAAATCGACGAAGCGGCGGTTAAGTTAATGCTGGGTGAGGTTTATACTCAGCAAAATCGTGTTGATGACGCCATCAAAATTTATGACGAAGTCCAGGCTGAGAATGCCGAGGATTTCCGTCCGGTCTTGGCCAAGGCGATGGTGTTTAAAAACCAGGGTCGCGATGCGGGTGAGTACGACCCGCTGTTTGAAAATGCGGCAGCTTTGGCTCCCGATCGCTACAAAGACCAAATCCAGCAGCTAGCCAAGGGTCCAGTGACGGCTCCGGTGGGTTCCAAGGCTGAAGCAGATGTGATCAAGGCAACGACGGCAGAAAAGGCGGCGGAAAAGTCGTCTGGAGAGTCGGTGGAAGGGTCTGCAGGACAGTCTGTAGACGCGGCAACCCCTGGGGCTGAGGCTCCTGCCGATGCGGGCGCGCCGGTTTCGCCCTAGGGATGGGCATTCCGTCAAGCCTTGGTCAAGGGCACCTGTCAGGACGAACCAGCCTTCGTCCGGCTGATGCGCAATCCAATCGCCTGATTCGCGTGGTTCACCTCTGCGGTTGACATCGTTTTAATGTCTGTTCTGGTTGCTTCGCTGCCGTTTGTGTCGCTGGATGATCTCCGGCGTAATCCCTCTGGCCCCCTGGCTGCGGCGTTGTTGTACCCCGTTGGTGTGCGGGGGGGCGATCGCTGTCTTCACGCCTGTGGGGGTTGGAGCAGCTCGGTGTTGAAGGGTTTTATGATGCGATGGCTTGGCCGACGGCAAAGCGGCTGTTGGGCTGGCATGTCTTGGGTAGAGGTTATCGTGGGGTAGTGTTTCTGGGGCGCTGGCGGGGCAAGACGGTTGCACTGAAACTGCGGCGAGCCGATGCCGTGCCGGGGGCTAGTTTATTGGCAGAGGCTGCGGCGCTGGCGCTGGCCAATGGTGTCCAGCTGGGGCCGACGCTGTGGTCTGCCAGTGAGGGATGTCTGGTGATGGACTCGGTGATGGGTGATCGCCTGATCGATTGGGTCTATCGGGAGCCCACTAAACCGGGTTATCCGTCCAATGCTGAGGTTAGCGCGGTGCTACTGCAATTGGCAGAGGCAGGTTTTCGTTTGGATCAACTGGGTTTAGACCATGGTGAGTTGAGCTGTGTGGCCAGTCATGCCATGGTTTGTTCCGAGCTGAGTGGAGCTCCTGAGGCGGTGATGATCGATTTTGGTCAGGCGAGTCTGGAGCGGCGGGCCTGCAATGTGACAGCGATGATACAGGGGTTATTGATTGGCACGAGTATCCCCCAGGCCTTGGCGCGGCGGTTTGTGCTGCCGGGGCGGGAGGTGGCGATCGCCCCGCTGCGTGCCTACAAACGTTTTCCCAGCCCGGAGACCTTTGCGGAGGTGCGATCGCTGGTGACGGATTTACCTGAAATCTTAAAAACCTGAAAATCCGAAATCGTCCTTTTTGTGAGTCCTATGCTACTCTCAGGCCAACTGTTAGCGCGCCGGATATTTTGCATGGGCGTGCTCCGGTCTGTTCTCTGGCTCCGTTCCCCGAACCTTGTATGTTGTCGCCATCTTCCGCCCAGATCTGGGATCAAAACCCTCGATCGCTGATCGCCCAAGCCGCCCGAACCCAGAGTAAAACCCTCGACCTGTCCAGTTTAGGCCTGACCCAAGTTCCTGAGGAAATTGGTCAACTCACCCAGTTAGAACAGCTCGACCTGAGCGATAACCAGCTCAGCCAGTTGCCCGCCGCGATCGCCGCTCTCCAAAATCTCAGGAGCCTCGATCTGATGCTCAATCGGTTTGAGCAGGTGCCAGAGGCGGTCTTCCAGCTGGGTGAATTGCAAGAACTCTATTTGGGAGATAACCGGATTCAAGCGCTGCCCGTGGCGATCGCCCGTTTGCTACGCCTCACCTGGCTTTCCGTGGGTTCCAATCAGCTCCAAGCCGTCCCCCAGGCCATCGGTCAACTCACTCAGCTCACCCACCTCAATCTCAATGGCAACAACCTGCAAGCCTTGCCCGACGCCTGCGCCGGACTGACCCAATTGCAAGTGCTGTCGGTAAGCCAAAATCAGCTGCGTACCGTGCCGACGTTGTTAGCCTATTTGCCCCATTTGCAGCGTCTGGATTTGAGTTGTAATCAAATTGAGTTCTTGCCTGCGGAATTGGCGCAACTGCGTCGGCTCGAATGGTTGAACCTCAGCCAAAACCAATTGAAGCGTTTGCCGGGGGCGATCGCCAATCTCTCCAATCTTTCAGAACTCTACGTTTCCCAGAATTGCTTTAGGGAGCTGCCACGGGTGTTGAAGCAGTTGCCCCGTTTGGCCATGCTGAACCTGGCGGACAATCCGTTGCCGATCCCCTCCGAAATTCTAGAGAAAATCTATGAACCCTCGGCGATTTTGCGCCATGCCTAGCCCGTGGATCTAGGCGCGGTTTGGATTGAGAGCCTGGAGGACGTGTCTGAGGATGTTGAGTGATCAGTTGGGCAGTATGATTTGCGAAGATGTCGGGCATAACCCGAGCCGTGTTTTTGAGACTCGCCCATGTCCTTCCCCCGTTCTAGTGGTATTCTGCTTCACCCCACCTGCTTTCCCAGTCGCTTCGGAGTTGGAGACCTCGGGGCAGCTGCCTACGAATTCATCGATTTCCTAGCCGCTAGCCGCCAGCGCCTGTGGCAAATTTTGCCCTTGGAACCCCTGGCTATGGCAATTCCCCCTACCTCGCCTACTCGGCCATGGCCGGAAACCCGCTGCTGCTGAGCCCCGATCGCTTGGCGGATCAGGGCTTGTTGGATGAAGATGATTTTCGATCGCTGCCAAATTTTCCATTGGATCAGGCCGACTTTGAAGGTGCAGCTCACTTCAAAATGGCGCTGTTGCGCCGAGCCTTCGATCGCACCCCCTCCCGATGGGGTGACCCACAGCACCAGGCTTTGACCGAATTTTGCCAACTTCGTGCTGACTGGCTAGAGGACTACGCGTTGTTCATGGCGATCAAGGAGCATCACCTGGGCCAAGACTGGACAACCTGGGAGCCCGAATTGCGCGAACGCAAGCCCGAGGCGTTGCTGGCTTGGGGCGATCGCCTCAAATCCGCCGTCGAATTTCAAAAGTTTCTCCAGTTTGAATTTTTTCAGCAATGGTCTGCCCTGCGCCAATACGCCAACGAGCGCGGGATCGAGATCATCGGTGATATTCCCATCTACGTTGCCCACGACAGTGCCGATGTGTGGGCTAACCCCAAAAACTTTTGTCTCAACCCTGAAACCTTTCAGCCTGCACTCATGGCGGGTGTTCCACCGGATTATTTCAGCGAGACCGGCCAGCTTTGGGGAAATCCGGTTTACAACTGGGATTACCTTCAGGAGACTCAGTTCGATTGGTGGGTCGACCGGTTCCGTACGTTGTTGGAATATGTCGATATTATTCGCATTGACCATTTTCGCGGTTTGCGGGCCTACTGGGCGGTGGCCGAAGGCGAAGAGACTGCCATGAATGGCGAATGGATCGAAGCGCCGGGAGCCGAGTTGTTTGAGCGCATTTGCGAGGTGTTGGGCGAGTTGCCGGTTGTGGCCGAAGATCTGGGGACGATTACGCCGGATGTCGAGGAATTGCGCGATCGCTTCGATCTCCCCGGCATGAAAATCCTGCTCTTCGCCTTCGACTCTGGCCCCGACAATCCCTATCTGCCCTTTAACTATTGGGGCCGCAATTGGATGGTCTACACCGGCACCCATGACAACAATACGACTGTGGGCTGGTTTGAAGACCGCAACGAAGGCGCGAAAACCCACGTGAAAAACTATCTGGGCAGCATCAGCCCGGATGGCATCCATTGGGATCTGATGCGCCTCGCCTCCAGTAGCACCGCCAACCAGGCAATTTTTCCGCTCCAGGATGTGTTGGGCTTAGGAAGCCAAGCTCGGATGAATCTTCCAGGCACGGCTGAAGGGAACTGGGGTTGGCGCTATCGCCCAGAGATGCTGGGTTCGGAGGTGAGCGATCGCCTGCGCCTGATCACGGAGATGTACGGCAGAGTCTAATCGTCTGCCCGTCTGCCCGCGCCTACGGGGCGATCGCGCTCACGCGGGCCTAAAATCGATTGACGACCATACCCACCGGCAAAGCCGAGGCGGCTGCAGAGGTATCCAGCTTTGCCGCTTCGGCAACCTGTTTAGAATTGTAGGTCGCCTCTTCCACTGCGCCTGGGTTGCCCATGGGTACGGCGGGCTTGTTATTGACTTGAACCATGACGCCTCCAGCATTGCCCGCGCGGACGTTTACGGCTTCATTGGCTTCCCAGCTCCGTTGGTCACCTTCGGAAAGCACGCCCTCGTAGGCCTGCTTGCCATCGACCATTACCCGCAGCCAGGACTGGGAGGTCAACGTTAGGCTGACCTGCACCGGCTTGGTCGGTTTTTTGGCATCGTCTAAAATGGGTGTGCCAATGGGTGTGCCGGCGGACGACTTGGCCGCAATACCCGCACCCTCTGTCGCCGATCCAGTCACTGGAAACGCCTGACTCACCGGGCCAGACTGGGAGAGCTGGTTCGCCGAGGCCTGGGCCACGGCCCGCTCGACCTGGGCTGCTTGCTCCTGACGGGTTAATTCTGCGGACTGGAGCAAAGACCGATTCATCAGCCAAGAAAGCCCCTGCACCGATGACGCAATTACGACCACGTAGGCCGCATAGAGATGCACGGGGCGAAGTTGGGTGCTCGGCAGTTGACGCCAAAAGGAACGGGACTTCCTGGCCACAGATTCGAGCGGGAATGCCTCCGCGACCTGATTCCCGTCGAGGCGGAGGGCGATCGCATAGCGACGAATAAACCCCTGAACATAGACCGGCTCTGGCAACGCCTCCAAATTTCCGGCCTCAATATCAGCCAAAATCGAACGGCGAACCAGCGTCCTCTGAGCCAGATCACCCAGGGACTGGCCCTGGCGCTCTCGCTGTTGGCGCAGATACGCACCAATTTCATCTAGCTGTTGCTGCTGGAGCTGCGCGAGCTGAAGAGGCTGGGATGCCTTTCTCTGCATGAATTTCTGAACCCTGGATATGCCCTTCATGGCTGCATTACGTTTTGGTTAGGCGATCACTTCACTCACACCACTGCAGCTTACATGTGGAACACACGTAGCCAACAGGGTAATTCGACCAAGTAATTATACGAGCATTTGAACGTTTGACTTTGTAGTGTATGCAATCATTCAGGTGATTTTCATCATGACTGAAAAACTAAGGTAACTGAAAAACCAAGGTGGCTGAAAAACTAAGTTAGAACTCGAGCAACGACTCTAATCCCAATCTCAATCTCAATGGCAATCCCAACTGCAACTCCAATGGGATTTCTAACCGGCCAGCTCGTTGAGCTAGACCCATCATCGATCCCCTAGCTGATCCCGTTCCTCGGCGCTCAGGGCTCGATGGTGACCACACGGCAAATCACCCAACTCAATCGCACCAATCGACCAACGGTGGAGGCTCATCACAGGATGGCCGAGCACATCCGCAACCTTGCGAATCTGGCGATTACGGCCCTCGTGCAAAACAATTTTTAGAGAACTGTTGTGTTGGCCGCGTCGCAGCAACGTGACCTGAGCAGGCTGGGTTTTGCGGCCCTCCAGAACGATCCCCTGACGCCAGCGCTCTAGGATGCTGGGGGAGGGATGCCCTTGAATTTCTACGTCATACACCTTCGGAACATGGTGGCGGGGATGGGTGAGCTGAAATGTCAAACCTCCGTCATTCGTCAACAGAATTGCCCCGGTCGAATGGGCATCTAATCGTCCCACAGGATGCAAACCTTGGCTACGTTGGAGCTGTCTGGGTAACAGATCCAAAACGGTCGTTCGACCACTGGGATCATGGCAAGTACAGACGACACCTGCTGGTTTGTTGAGCAGTAGGCAAATCGCCTGAGGGCGCTGGGAAGGGCCTAGGGGACGGCCATCCACCAGAATCTTGTCCTGCTGGGGATTTGCCCGCTGGCCGAGTTGAGCCAGTCTACCATTGACGCGAACGCGCCCTGCCAGAATCATTGCCTCCGCCTGCCGCCGGGATGCAACTCCCCACTGGGACAGGAGTTTTTGGAGGCGCTCATCCATGGGGTGATCCTGCGGCTCTGAAGAGCTTGCACAATGGAACATGCCAATCCTACCTCAACTTCTCTAGGCCGTCACAGGGGGGAACGGGGGCATTGCCCTAGGGCTCAGGCCCCCCATGCCAACCTGAGTCGTCAGAACGGTTGTGGAACCCTCAAGGACGCTAGAGCGTTGAAGGTCGTCAGGCGGACAGAGCCGTCGATGGGAGCAGTTTTCCCGGATTGATGGGAAGCGTAACCTGAATCCATGCGCCTTGGGTGTCGGGATGATTTTGGGCGCTGACCTTACCCGCATGGGCTTCGACGATTTGTCGCACAATCGCGAGGCCGAGGCCGCAGCTATGGGCGGTGTAAGGCGTTGATCCGCTCGCATCTGGAGTGGCTCCGCTGGGTCGGCCGCCCAGTCGGGTGCGGGCGGGATCGGCGCGGTAGAATCGTTCGAATACTTGGTCGATGTCAGTTTCCGGAAAGCCTGGCCCGGTGTCGATGATTTCGAAGTGGGCGCTGTCGGGTATGCCGATTGTGTGTGACTTTTGTTCGGTCAATCGAACCTGAATGGTGCTGGCTTCCGGGCTATATTTGATGGCGTTATCGAGCAAGTTGAGCACCACGCGATAGAGGCGGGTTTGATCGGCTTCGAGTTCGAGAGTGGCTGGACCAAGGTAGGTAAAGCGAATTTTTTTGCGGACGGTAATCGGTTCGAGACTTTTCCAGGCTTTTTGGATCAGACTCGGGAAATCTAGCCGGCGGAGGTTGAGGCTTTGGGCGGCTCGCCGTTCTAGGCGGCTGAGGTCAAGCAGGTCGTGTACCAGGTTGCTGAGGTGAATGACTTCGCCGAGCAGTCGTTCTACCCAGGGTTTGAGCGTGGGGTCGACGCGGGTCTCGATCATCTCTGTGACGAGGCGAATGGAGGTGAGGGGAGTTTTGAGTTCGTGGGCGACGTCGGAAACCCAGCGATCGCGCTGCTGAGCCAACTGGACAACTTCCTGACGATTTTCGAGAAAAACGCCAACTTGTTCGTCGGGCAACGGCACTCCATAGCCCATCAAATACAGGCTTTGTCGGGTGACCGGGTTGACGGGATCGGCCTTGACGGGATGAATGACCCATTGACGCTGCTGACGCTGTTGCTGTTTGCGGGTGGCTTCGATCAGCTGATCTAAGTCGTAGGAGCGCACCTGCTCGAGTAACAGTCGGGGTGTAGTTGGGCTTGGGTCATCGATTTCGACCAAGCGAGAGGCTTCTTGGTTGCACCAGAGCAAATGGTTGTCGCGATCGACCTGGAGGTAGGCAAAGGGGGCAAAGTTGATCAGCTGCTGGACGCTGGCGAGAACGGCTTGTAGTTCCTGCTGGTGTCGCTGCTGCTGGGCGATCGCCATAAACAGCTTGGAAGTTTTGCTGAGATAGGGGGGCAGATTCTCTTCGCCAAAATATTCCAGAAGCTGCTTGAGGCGCTGGGATATGCGAATTTTCTGCCAAGCCAGCAGGCTCAGACCCACTGCAAGGCCGAGGAGGAATGCAAGCATGAGCACAAGGGGGTCGGACTCAAAGGACGGCCCTACCCAAGAGTAGACCCATTCGAGAATGGGCCGACCCAGAGACGGCCCCATTATCCTAGTGCCAATGGGGGCAATGGTTGAGCCAACTAGACGGCAAATTACTGGATGCCATGGGCGCGGCCTGGGTCACCTCTATCGCGTGGGGCTAGCCGAATCGATAGCCAAAGCCGCGCACGGTTTTGAGGTATTGTGGGCTGCTGGGTTCGACTTCGAGTTTTTCTCTGAGCCAACGAATATGCACGTCGACGGTTTTGCTATCCCCCATGAAGTCTGGCCCCCAAATTCTCTCTAGGAGCTGCTCTCTCGACCAAACTCGCTTGGGATGCTGGATGAACAATTCCATCATGCGGAATTCCTTGGGCGAAAGATTGACTTCTTCCCCGCGAAGCAAAATTCGACACTGTTGGGGGTAGAGCAAGATCTCTTTGAAGGCGATCGCCTCTCCCTCTTGTTCTTCTCGATGTTGCTGGGTGCGACGCAGGAGCGCGCGACAGCGAGCAATCAGCTCGCGCATGCCAAAGGGTTTGCTGAGGTAGTCGTCTGCACCAACTTCTAAGCCCACAACACGATCGGTCTCGGTTCCCTTGGCGCTCAAAATTAAAATCGGCATAGAGCTGCCCTGGCGGCGGATAAAGCGACACAGATCCAATCCATTGATCTGGGGTAGCATCAAATCCAACACGACCAAGTCCGGCAGCAGCGCGCTGCCATCTTGCTCAAAACCTCGATAAAACAGGTCTAGAGCCGCCCGTCCATCGGCAATGACTTCAACCTCGTAGCCTTCTTCTTGGAGTGCGAAGACAATAGTTTCACGAATGAGCGCCTCATCTTCGACAACCAAAATTTTGGTGGGATTTGTAGGGGGATTGGAAAGGGGCTCGGGGGTCTGACCTATCAGAGGGGAAACACCTTTCATCAGAGGATTGACCGCTGTCGCTGTTGTTCCAGACAACACGTTCGTTTGCCTCGAGTATGTACGTTTTCTAATGTAACTGTTATCACATTTTTAGGCGCAGCAGGAGATTTCTATGGATTCCTTACAACGGGCTCAATCGCCCTTGCGATCGCCCTCCCAGGCTTCAGGGCTCTTGGCGACCGAACCCCAACGACTTGAGATTGAATCGCTCACCGCAGAAAGCTTTGCACCCTATGGTCAAGTCGTTGAACCCCAACCAGACGGTGTCTTATTTGGTTTTCAGGATGCTCAGCTAGACCTGGCAGCTGGCCAGCCTCGGTTTTATCTAATGCGTTTGCGGCAGCGCGGGCTTCGATTTGATCGCATTACGCGCCATCAACGCTGCACCCAGTGTCTGGGGGCGCTGGGCGGACAGTCTTGGTTGCTGGCGGTGGCTCCGCCTTCGGTGGGGGAACCGCCGGAGATGGCGTTATTGAAAGCGTTTGAGATTCCGGGCGATCGCTTCATCAAGCTCCACCTCGGCACCTGGCATGCAGGCCCTATTTTGAGGCTGAGCAAGTGGATTTCTACAATTTGGAACTCAGTGATACGAACGAAGTCGATCACGAAACCTTTTGCTTCGAAGAACAATGGCCCACTGACTTTTG
>JAAUOP010000053.1 GCA_012034805.1 Synechococcales cyanobacterium CRU_2_2
GGAGCTCCTGACCTTGCAGTTTAGTCATCCAACACTGGAATAACAAAATTGCTGTTGAAGCCGCAATGCCTGAGAGGGGAAAGGCGATCGCCCGTACCGTAAGTACGCCTCGGTTCCCATTACGGTAAAGCTGAGACAGTTGTACGCCCAACCACCAAATTGAAAGATACATCAGCACCCTCAAAATTGCGTTGGGATGAAGTGCGTACAGCAACGCACTCACCACACCCAAAATCCAGACAAACTGACTTTGCCGCTCTGGAGATTTCACATAGGTCACAATCGGGTAGAACAACATGTAGAACCACCACTCATAGGACAGTGACCAAAGCGGCAAGTTGTCCATATAGGGCCGAGCCAAGACCGCAGGCTTGACCGAAGCGATGTCTTGCACCATCAGCAAATTTAGGCCCAAGCTTTTCCAGTCTGGGTTAATGAGTTGCGATTGATTATCACTGGCGATTAAATAACCCAGTGGCAGCACAAAAATCAAGGGAATATACAGCCGAAAAAATCGTTTTTGAAAATAGCTAGAGAATGATTGGTCTTGACTCTTGGAAAAGGAGTAGTCAATCACAAATCCCGACAGCAGAAAAAACAGAATGACTGATTCTTGACCCAACTTGAAAAGAGATCGATCTCTACTCCCCAGATCGAAAAATTTTCGGGAATCGAATGGTGCAAGATGACATACAGTGCCGCCAGCCCTCTAACCGCTTCAAGCTTATATAACTTCACTACCGAGAATGCCTCTTGCCGATTCGCTGCTTACCTCTAGGGTTCCCATCGGATATCCCCGCCAGTCCGGTTTGACCAGAGACTTGCGAATATACAAATAATTAAGAAACATGTAGACAGGATCCAAGTAGGATCACAAAGGTCTGCTCAAGCAAAAGATCCGTAACGATCCGCTCGCCCAGATCCAAGCGTCCATCGACGCGTAAGCTGCTACTAGGCGATCGCCCAAAGCCCAAAACCGTCCAAAGCTCAAAACCGTCCAAAGCCAACCTCTACCCCCCCTGAGTCGTCCATGTACATTGTGCAAATCGCTTCGGAATGCGCCCCCGTCATCAAGGCGGGTGGGCTTGGAGACGTAGTGTATGGCCTCAGCCACGAACTCTCGTCCCAGGGGCATTGCGTCGAGCTGATTTTGCCGAAGTACGACTGCATGCGCTATGACCACATTTGGGGCCTGCACGATGCCTATAAGGATCTGTGGGTGCCCTGGAACGGTGGGACTATCCATTGCTCCGTGTATTGCGGTTGGGTTCATGGCCAGCTGTGCTTTTTTATCGAGCCCCACTCCGGCCATCGCTATTTCGATCGCGGCTGCTACTACGGCGAATTTGACGATGCCATGCGCTTTGCCTTCTTTAGCAAAGCGGCCCTAGAATTTTTGCTCCAGAGCAACAAACGCCCCGACATTTTGCACTGCCACGATTGGCAGACCGGCCTGGTGCCGGTGATGCTCTATGAGATGTACCAGTACTATGGTCTCGATCGCCAGCGAGTCTGTTACACCATTCACAACTTCAAGCACCAGGGTGTTGCGCAGTTGGACGTGCTCCAAGCGACGGGCCTCAATCGCCCGGAATATTACTATCAGTTCGAGCGGTTGCGGGACAATAGCGGCAGCGCGATCAACCTGATGAAGGGTGGCATTGTCTATTCCAACTATGTCAACACCGTATCGCCCCACCACGCCTGGGAAGCTCGCTTCAGCGAGGTGGGCTGTGGGCTACAGGGGGTGCTTGAGTTTCATCAAGCGAAGTTTGGTGGCATTATCAATGGCATTAGTTATAACTTCTGGGATCCGGAGACGGATCCGCTGATTCCCTACCACTACAGCAAGAACGATATCGCCGGGAAGGCAGAGAACAAGAAAGTCCTGCGCGATCGCCTCTCCATGGGCCAAAACGACAAACCCCTGGTCTGCTATGTGGGTCGTCTCGACCAGCAAAAGGGCGTCCACCTGGTTCAACATGCCATTTACTACGCGCTCAACCAGCGGGCGCAGTTTGTCCTGTTAGGCTCGGCCACCGAGGCCGCCATTAACAATCAGTTCTGGCGTGAAAAGAGTCACCTCAACGATAACCCCGATGCCCACCTCGAAATCGGCTACAACGAGGAACTGGCTCACTTGATCTACGCGGCGGCTGACATCATCGTTGTGCCGAGCAACTATGAGCCCTGTGGCCTCACCCAAGTGATCAGTATGAAGTACGGCACGGTGCCTGTGGTTCGGGGTGTGGGCGGGCTGCTCAACACGGTGTTCGATTGGGATTATGACCAGAATAAGCCCCAGGAAGAGCGCAATGGGTTTGTGTTTTATCAACAGGACTTTGTCGCACTGGAATCGGCCATGGGTCGGGCGGTCGGGCTTTGGTATGGTGATCCTGCCCAATTCCAGCGACTCCAGGTTCAGGGCATGGAGTACGACTATTCCTGGGAAAACCTGCCGCTCAATATGTCAGCGTTTACGAACATATCCGCCACAAGGAGCCTGTCGCGCCCACTGCCGTGGCCGAGCCCGAGGCAGTGGCTCAGGAAGCAGAATCGGATAGCCCCGAGATAACCGAGGAACGGGTGTCTGCGCCAACCCCTATTCCCTAGCCCCGGTTTTTAATCAGCATCACGTCCGTGATCTTTTGCACCAACTCCGGTGAAATTTCTAGTGCAGCTTCAAGCTCGCTCAGGAACTGCTTCTCTTCGTCTGCAAACACGCCATCTGCCAACACCAAATCCGCCGCAACGGTAAAAGCCGTTTCCCGCAGCTCTGGCGTGAGCGAGACCTTGGCCGAGGCAAACAGTGCACCGACACCCTCCTTCTGGAGCGTCGCCAGCAACCGGTCAAAGAGACGACACATCATCTCATCGGAATAGCTTTCGTATAGCTTCATTCGAGACAAAATCAGTGGCATACTCCGGGCTTCTTCCTCCGAGAGGTAGCCGTCGGAGGCGACGGCCGCGAGGGCGATCGCAGCAAAGGCCTCCGGTGTTGCCAATTCACCTAGGGGTTCGCCGCCCGAGGAGCCCCGAATCTTATCAAATAAACCCATGCCGTTTGCCTCACGAATAAGCAGATTTTTTTCCCCCATCATCATAGAGAATGCATTGCGTCTGCGAGAAAAAACCGAAGGGAGAGCCACTGAATTATAATTTTCTCATCGGGATCGTTTCGTTGCGACGAGCTAAACGAAACGGCCTAAAGGCACCCGTTCAAGCTCAAAAAGCAAGCTGATAAAATTCTGACCGCAGCCCGAGGGCCGGTGGAGACAACGAAATGAGTTCCGTAAATTCCAACAATAGCAAGCGTGTTCGTCAGGCGATCGCCGGTTCGGACGCCGCTCCGGTTGTTCCCGCTGCTGATGTCGTTGCCCCAGCCGCAAACGGCGACCTGCCGAAGACGAACGCGACCCAGCAGGCCGCGACGGGCGATCGTGCCTCCCTTGCTTTGCAGCGCCACCGTTCCCACAGCATGGACAACCGTCCCGTCGATCCCAGCCCCATTCAGGTGAGCCACACCGTTCGCCTCGGGGGCGTTCGGCCCATCGGTGTCTCGAACGAACCAGTCGAGATCGACTTTTCCAAGGCAAAAAACCAGGCTCAACCGCCCCATTGCCCCCAACACGTCGGCGAATGATGACGCCATGGTTGAGTATCTAGACTAGTACCCTTGCGATTGGCAAATTCTAACTCCACTCAAGTGCTCAAGCGCCTCCCGATTGTCGTCGGAATCCTGGGAGGTAGCTTGCTGCTGATCAATCGCTTGACGACGCCGACACTACTCAATTCCCAATCTCGCTCCGATGCCCTCGGCATTGGATTGAGTGCACTGCTGATTTTGACCGGACTACTCTGGCAGCGGGTGCAGCCTAAACCGCCCGAGGCTGTGACACTGATGGGCGAGCAGCGGTTTGAGCTGGCAGAAGATTTGTCGCAGGGGGTACGGGCGGAGCTGGCTTGGGCATCAAAACTCTTGCTGACCAACACGGTGACCAGCTCGGTGGTGATCTGGCAGGGCGAGCGCCAACTCCTGCGTCGCGGTATTCTCCCCGAACAAGCCATCACCGAACCTGGCCCCATCGCTCAACGGGTGCTCAAAACCCAAAAGCCCGTTTATCTGGTTGATCTAAAACTGTTTCCCGGTCGGATTGAATTTGATTATTTGCCCGAAAATACCCAGGGCGTCATTTGCCATCCCCTGGGGGAAACCGGGGTGTTGATTTTGGGGGCCAATGTCCCGCGCAGCTATACCCAGCAAGATGAGAACTGGATTCAGGGGATTGCGGAGAAGCTGTCGGTGGCGATCGCCCCACCGACTGCGCCAGACCTCTCTCCTCCCCAAGACCGTGACGATTCGGTAACCCCACCTCTATAATCGGCTCAGCCGAACATCTAGGAGCACCCATGAACCCAAATGACATACGAAGTCTGCAGCTTCGGGGCCTGGGTGTTTGGATTCTCACCCTGGTGTTGCTGATGGGCATCAGTTCGATCTTGCCCGATTGGCTGATTAATCTATTTTTTGTCCTGGTTGGGCTGGCGATTTTGGCCCCGATCGCCGGCTTCTTCGGTCTACGTTGGTGGCTCCAGCGCAACCTCGTCCAATCCGCCTGCCCGGTTTGTGGCGCATCCGTCGGCGGTTTACAACAAACCAACATTCAGTGCCCAAGCTGCGGTGAACCGCTCCAGCTCAAGGACGGCGAGGCCCTCCGCATTACACCTCCTGGCACTGTAGATGTTCGAGCGGTGGAAGTCATGACGGTGGAAGCCACGACCGTCGAAGCGACCGCGATCGAAGATTAGGCTTGGAGCGATCGCAGCTCCTCCGGTTTCACCACCCCCACCTCAGTGATAATCCCCGCGATCAGCTCAGCAGGGGTGACGTCAAAGGCTGGATTGTAGAATTCAGTGCCCGCCGGACAAATCAGCGTGTCACCCATTTCGGCAATCTCGCGGGGATCGCGCTCTTCGATCGGGATGCCGCTGCCGTCTGGCAGTGCAAAATCGACGGTGGAGAGCGGAGCTGCGACGTAAAACGGAATCTGGTGGGCCTTCGAGACCAACGCCAAACTGTAGGTGCCAATTTTGTTGGCAGTATCGCCATTGGCCGCGATTCGATCCGCTCCGACAATCACCACATCGACTCGGCCCTCTTTCATGCATTGGGCCGCCATGCTGTCCGTAATCAGGGTCACGGGAATGCCCTCCTGAATACATTCCCAGGCTGTCAACTTGGCACCCTGGAGCCGGGGCCGGGTTTCATCAGCATAGACCCGCTCTAGGCGATTCTCGCGCCAGGCCGAGCGAACGACGCCCAGGGCTGTGCCATAGCCTGCGGTGGCCAGAGCACCGGTGTTGCAGTGGGTCAAAATTCTCAGTTTTTGGGGAGACTCGGGCAGCACGGTCAGCCCCTGTTCACCGATGCGGTAGCAGGTTTGCAAATCTGCCAGATGAATAGACTGGGCCTCTTGGAGCAAGATTCCGACGATTTCCTCAACGGCGACGGGAGTGCTGTGGGCTAGCTTGACCATGCGATCGATCGCCCAGAACAAATTCACGGCTGTGGGTCGGGTGGCGCGAAGTCGAGCGGCGATCGCTTCAAGCTCCTGAAGGAATAGGCGGCGATCGCGCGTCTTAATCTCTTTGGCACCCAAATACATCCCGTAGGCTGCTGCCACACCAATGGCCGGGGCTCCCCGAACAATCATGCGTTGAATCGCCTCCGCCATGTCTGCACTGCGACGGATTTCGACCAGGCCATATTCCCGAGGTAAACGAGTCTGATCCACGAGCAAAACATGGTCTTCTTGCCACAAAATCGGATAGACGTGGCTGACCTCTGACAGTTTATGAGTGGAAGAAGAATCCAACAACACGATGAATGAATCCAATAGGGGTGGACAAAAGATCTGCGAGAAATAGCGGAAAAACAACCGATGAGCTGGTAGCTTTGCGTTTAAGACTAACTCCGTAAAAATAAGAATCCTGACGCCAGAGAAAAATGCTGAAAAAGACTGTGAACCGGGTTCAAATCGCTTGAGATATCTCGGATTGTGTGGAACCATCCCCCAAGCGAGTCTCGGTGTCTCTCGTTTCCTTAAGCTTTGTCTAAAAACGCTCTAAGGTTGGGTCAGGATACGATTATATTATGGGGCCTTTGGCCTAACTGATTCTATCTTCGCTGGGTTACCTTGTACGTCCCGAACTGCGCGCCAACTGATATGACTGCTGCGGATCACTCCCTCCCAAGCTTTGCGGTTACGACACCGCTGTACTACGTCAACGGTGTTCCCCATGTGGGCAGCGCCTACACCACAATGGCCGTGGATGCTCTCACCCGCTACCAAAGCCTACGCGGCAGACCCTGTCTCATGATTACCGGTACCGATGAGCATGGCCAAAAAATTGAACGTACGGCCTTAGAACGCGGTCTTTCTCCCCAGGATCATTGCGACGAAATTGCGGCGAGCTATCAAGACCTCTGGCAGCGTCTCAATATTCAATACGATCGCTTCAGCCGCACCACTGCCCCGCGTCACCAGGCGATCGTGGAAGCATTCTATCAGCGGGTCGAGAACCAGGGTGACATTTACCTGGGTCAGCAAAAAGGCTACTACTGCGTCGGCTGCGAGGAATTTAAGGAAGAGCGCGACCTGCTCGAAAATCAGCATTGCCCGCTACACCCCAATCAAAAAGCCGAGTGGCGCGACGAGGAAAACTATTTTTTTCGGCTCTCGAAGTATCAAGAGCAGCTCGAAGCTTACTACGCCGAGCATCCTGAATTTATCCAGCCCGACAGCCGCCGCAACGAAGTGCTGAGCTTTGTCAGTCAGGGCCTCCAGGACTTTTCCATCTCTCGAGTCAATCTCGACTGGGGGTTTCCGGTGCCTTCGAATCCGAAGCACACGATCTATGTCTGGTTCGATGCCTTGCTGGGCTATGTGACGGCGTTGCTAGAACCCGAGGATGAACCCACCTTGGAGAATGCTCTGTCGAAGTGGTGGCCGATTAATCTCCATGTGATCGGGAAGGATATTTTGCGCTTTCACGCGGTCTACTGGCCTGCCATGCTGATGTCTGCCGGGCTGCCGCTGCCGGGGCGGGTGTTTGGTCATGGCTTCTTGACAAAAGAGGGCCGCAAGATGGGCAAGAGCCAGGGAAACACCCTAGACCCGGTGGCCCTGGTTGATGAGTTTGGGGCGGATGCAGTGCGGTATTACTTTCTGAAGGAAATCGAGTTTGGTCGCGATGGCGATTTTGGCCGGACTCGGTTTATCAATACGTTGAATGCCGATTTGGCCAATGACCTGGGCAACTTGGTCAACCGGACGCTGAATATGGCCAAGCGCTATTGCCAGCAGGTGGTGCCTGAGATCGGGGTGTTGCCTGAAGACCACATTCTGAAGCAAATGGGGACGGGGTTGGGCGATCGCGTGGCCACCGCCTACGACAATCTGGCCTTTAGCGCTGCTTGCACCAGTGCGCTTGCGCTTGCCCAGGCCAGTAACAAGTTTTTAGACCAGGAGGCTCCCTGGACTCGCTACAAGGAGGGCAATCAACAGGCGGTGGAGGAAATTATCTATGCGGTGTTGGAGTCGGTGCGGCTGGTGGCCTATGTGCTATCGCCGATTGTGCCGACGCTCAGCACCCGCATCTATCAACAGCTTGGGTTTGAGCTTAATTTGAGCGATCGCGCGACCCTGGCCAGCCAAGTTCCCTATGCTATCCATGCCCAGTGGGGCGTGTTGTCGGCCCATCAAGCGCTGCAAAACCCGACCCCCGTTTTCCCTAAAATCGAAGAGGATTGAAGCACCCTTGTACCGTTGCATGGATGGATTGTTGCGAAATCTGGGCTGATTTCCCTGGCTCTTTGATGTTTTCCCGGTTGAACGATTTTTCCTTTAATTTTCAATAATGTTCGATAGCCCACTTGCTTGCCGATGGGTTCGGTGCGCGCTTCAGTTTTCTTTCTCTGGTTCGGATTTCTAGTTTGCTTTTGTTTTTTCTCTGCTTTTTTGCTGGCTCACGTTTTTAGTCTGTTGCGACGCTTTTTAAACCCTTTTACCGATTTCTAAGCCTCTTACCGCCTTTTTGATGTTTTCCCAGGCGTTTTCTGAGCACTTTTTTCAGGCCTGTTCAAATTTCTCTGATTTTTTTCTTTTTCTTGAAGCTTTCAATTTTTATAAAACGAGGATAAAAAATATGTTGCCACCGATTGACCGGGACTCTATTTTTACGCCAGAGCAGATTTTGGAGAATCGCGGGCGAGTGGCAATTTTTATTGACGGCTCGAATTTGTTTTACGCGGCACTCCAGCTCGGAATCGAGATTGACTACACCAAGCTCCTGAGCCGCCTGACCGGCGGCTCTCGGTTGCTGCGGTCTTTTTTCTATACCGGGGTCGATCGCACCAACGAAAAGCAGCAGGGCTTTTTGCTTTGGATGCGCCGCAATGGCTACCGGGTGATTTCGAAGGATTTGGTACAGTTGCCCGATGGTTCGAAAAAGGCCAATTTGGACGTCGAAATCGCAGTGGATATGATGGCCCTAGTGGGATCCTATGACACGGCAATTTTGGTCAGTGGTGATGGCGACCTGGCCTATGCGGTGGATGCGGTCAGCTATCGGGGTGCGCGGGTGGAGGTGGTGAGTTTGCGATCGATGACCAGTGACAGTTTGATTAACGTGGCCGATCGCTATGTCGATCTCGAAGGGATCAAAGACGAAATTCAAAAGAATCCTCGCCAAGCCTACACCTCTCGTCCCCTCGGAGAATCGGAAAATGGCGAAGGTAGTGCCGAAAAACCGTCGAGCGGTGAGCGCAAATGAGTCGAGGGTTCAAATGAGTCGAGGATTGATCTGCCAGGGGTCGATGCGCCAGGGGTCGATGCGTCGATGTCAGCCTCTGGCGTTGCTATGGGTGCTGCTATTGGTCAGTGGGTCTGGCTGTGCCCGGTTTCGCAAACCGCCACCTGCCCCCCCCAAAACTGCGTCAGATGCGTTGGTGTTCAATGATGTCACCCTAGAACAGGCGGATGAAGCAGGCAAACGCCTATGGACCTTGCGGGCAAGGCAGGCGACCTACAGCGCCAGTGGCAAGCAGGCAAAAATGACCCAGCCCCAGGGCAAGCTCTTCAATGGCCAGCAGGAACTCTATGAAGTGGAAGCCGCCGAGGGGGAAGTTAACCAGGACGGAGAGGCGGTTTTTTTGCGTCAACAGGTTGTGGTGCAAGACTTGCGGGACGGAGCCACGATTCGGGCAGATGAAGCAGAATGGCGACCCAAGGAATCGGTGCTGATTTTGCGGGGCAATCTGATCGGAAACCAGGCGGATGCGGAGGTGAGAGCCTCCGAGGGCGCTTGGCAAGATCAAACCAATCAGGTGCTCCTAACGGGGGCTCCGGTGAAAATGTCCCTGGGCAAGCAACGGCTGAAGCTGGAGACGGAGGTACTGACTTGGGACATTGCCCAAGAGCAAGTGGTGAGCGATCCTGGGGAGCTGGGCAAAGCCGATCGTGCTCTCCAGATCCAGCAATTTTCTGAGAAAAAATCAACCCAAGTGATCCGCACGGCCAAGTCTGGGCGGGGAGAGGTTGATCTCAAGACCCAGGAGGTGGTGCTTCGGAATAACGCGCGGCTCAATTTTGTGGAGCCGCCCTTGGATATTGTCAGCGATGGCTTGCGGTGGCAGACTCAAACGGATCGAGTCAAGAGCGAGGCGCGGGTGACGGTGACGGATCGGGTTGAAAAGGTGACGATCGCGGGCGATCGCGGCGATGCCGACCTGGCCCAGGAAGTGGTCGAGTTTACAGGCAATGTCAGAGGTGTCGCAGAATTACGCCAGTCTCGGATTCGCGCCGATCGCCTCAAATGGTTTAGCGCTACCCAGGATGTGGAGGCCCAGGGCAATGTGACCTATGCCCAGGTGCAGCCGCCCTTGGAGGTTTCTGGCCCCAAGGCCGTGGGTAATCTCAATGCAGAGCAGGTACGGATGACGGGTGGAAATGTCAAAACGACGGTGATTCCCCTAGATAATTGAGTGGTTAATCGAGTGGGTCATTGAGCTGGGGGCCGTTGTTCTAGGCCAGCAAGGTTTTGAGGGTTTGGGCGAGGACGGCTGGACTAAAGGCCGCAAGGGTTTCTTGGCGGAGCCAGGTGCGATCGCAGCGCTTGTCTTCTCCCCGTAAAATTTCTAGGCAAGCACTCGCCACAGCCTCGGGATCCCGGTGGGGCACCTGCCAGCCCATGCGACCCGCTTGCAGGGGATCCGCCGAACCGTCATCATCCCCAGACAGTACCGGTACTCCGCAGGCCATGGCCTCCAAGTAAACAATGCCAAAGCCTTCCTGGGAAGGCATCACATAGGCGCTGGCAAGGCGATAGTGATCTACCAACTCTTGATCGGAAACAAAGCCTGCAAACACCACCTGATCGGCCACACCTAGTTCCTGGGCCAGTTGGACCAAGCGAGGTTGGTCATCCCCCCGCCCGATCACCAAATACTTCACGTCCGGCTGGGCATGCAAAATCTTGGGCAAGGCGCGAATCGTCACGTCCACGCCCTTGTAAATATCTCCCGACCAGAGCCGAGCCACGGTCATCAGAACCTTGGCATTCGCGAGACCATAGCGGGTCACGAGGTCTAGGTTCGGTGGGGCGGGGGTGAAGCGACCGCCATCCACCACGCAGGGCAACCGCTGCACCTTCTCCGCTGCAATCCCATTGGCTTCACACAATCTCTGCTGGCTATACCGACTCACAGTCCAGATCGCATCCGCGGCCTGGAGCGCCTCAAGACGCTTGCCGGCCAAGGGCTGCCAGACTTCTTTGCCGTGGGTGATGACGGTGTAAGGAATGCCCAGGGGCTGGCCCACCAGGCGCATCAACGGAGCCACAAATAGGTGAGTGCCGATGAACCGCCGGGGGCGATCGCGCAATCCGTGGTAGAGTAGCTTCGCCAGTAGCCGCAGCCGACCCAGCTGAGGGCCACCGCCTCTGCAATAGTGAAACCGCAGCCTGGATTCCTTCACAAGTTCATTGACAAAGGGATTTTGGCACTGGGGATCATCGCGCAGCAAAAACACATCGGCTTCCCAATCGGGATCAGCGGCCAGGTAGGCGCGGAGCAAATCCCTCACGTAGGACTGAATCCCACCCTCTGCCGAAAAAATCTCGAGGCCGATAAAAGCGTGCCGAATCGGTGACGGAGTTCCCACAAAAATTCCTCAAATTAACCCAACGGCAGACGCGTTTATCCTGCCCCTAGGTTACCCAGAAAATCCACACCGCCCAAAACCTCAGCCCACCAAAACCTCCGCACCCGTCCCAATCAGATCAAACGCATCAAATCAAACGCATCAAAAAGCGCCAGTGAAAACTCACAAGCGCTTTTTGATGCTTTCGATTAATCCTTTCGAGTAACAATCGTGGGGATGAACCGCCGTTCGTCCAGGGGAGAGCTGCTTTAACCCTCGTTCCTTAGAACAAACCCAACGTCAAAGACGTATCAATCGGGAACGTTGCACCAATCCCCAGCCAGAGAGTCGCAGCGGTTCCAAACAGGAACACAGCCGTGGCCACCGGGCGGCGGAAGGGATTTTGGAACTTGTTGACGTTCTCGAGGAACGGAATCAACATCAAGCCCACCGGAATCGCGCTCTGGAGCATGATGCCCAGCAGCTTGTTGGGCACGACGCGCAGAATCTGAAACGCCGGATACAAATACCACTCAGGCAAAATTTCCAGTGGGGTCGCAAAGGGATTTGCAGGCTCACCGACGACTGCAGGATCTAGAACCGCCAGACCCACGAGGCAGGCGATCGTACCCGCAATCACAACCGGAAAAATAAACAGCAGGTCATTCGGCCAAGCGGGCTCACCGTAATAGTTATGCCCCATGCCCTTGGCTAGCTTTTCGCGAAGAATGGGATCCGTGAGATCCGGCTTCTTGAGAATCGACATAATTGGGAGGCTCTCCTTCAAAAATCTTTTCGAACTAAACGACGCTCAAGCCCAGAGGCTCAAACCCCGGGCGTTTGTGAACGGCGATCGCTTACAAAGGCCCAGAAATGCCCTGCTTACGAATCATCAGAAAATGCATCAACATAAACACCGCCAACAGCCAAGGCAACACAAATGTGTGCAGACTGTAGAAGCGCGTCAGTGTCGGCTGACCCACACTTTGGCCACCCCGAAGCAGCTCAACCATGAGGCCACCGACCACCGGTATCGCATCCGGCACGCCCGAAACGATCTTGACCGCCCAGTAACCGACTTGGTCCCAAGGCAAAGAATAGCCCGTCACTCCAAAGGTCACCGTAATCACGGCCATGATCACGCCCGTTACCCAGGTCAGCTCGCGGGGATTCTTGAAACCACCCGTCAAGTAGACGCGGAAAACGTGCAGGATCATCATCAACACCATCATGCTGGCAGACCAGCGGTGGATGGAGCGAATCAGCCAGCCAAAATTGACCTCAGTCATCAAATACTGAATCGAATTGAAAGCCTCTGTGACCGTCGGCTTGTAATAGAACGTCATGGCAAACCCGGTCGCAAACTGGACCAAGAAGCAGACGAGTGTGATCCCACCCAGGCAGTAAAAGATATTTACGTGGGGCGGGACGTACTTTGTTAGAACATCCTCTTTCACAAAGGTATCGATTTCGAGGCGCTCATCAAACCAGTCGTAGACTTTCGCCATGAACCGCAGTCCCTAAAAAATGCATGTTTGTCCCTACGAAATGTAACACGCTTGCCTGGGCCTAGGAACGGCAAGTTCACGTCAATTGTGCTCCGACCAGGATTTTCCCAGGGTCTGGCAAAATGAGAGAGAGCAGACTTAATTCTGAGAAGCGTCGATCTTCAGTCTGGGAGGCCCAGGCAGCTTTCTGAACGGCTCGATTCAGATGCCACTTCCCACAGGATCAATCAACCGCTACAACCGCTACAATTTGTTACATGATTAAGATTGCGCTAAGAACGGTCTCGCCACGGGTCTCGCGACAGCTGCCGCAGCGGCTTTTTCGAGTTTCTCTAGTGCTGCTGTTGCAGCTGGGTCTGTGGGCGGCTTGGATCCCTGCGGCCCAGGCACTAACGGATGAGCAGCAGTTCTATAACGAGGCTTGGCGCATTGTCAGCCGCTCCTACGTGGATGAGACGTTTAATGCGCAGAATTGGTGGACGATTCGCCAAAAGACACTGCGCCAGTCGCTGCCGGATCGGGAAACGACCTACACAGCCATTCAGAAGTCTCTGGCGGTTTTGGGAGATCCTTTTACCCGGCTGCTGCGGCCCGATCAATACCGCAATCTTCAGGTCACGACGTCGGGGGAGTTGACCGGGGTTGGGCTACAAATTGCCAAGGATCCAGAAACCGGAATTTTGCGGGTGATTGCACCAGTACAGGGGTCGCCAGCCGAGAGTGCGGGTATTTTCCCGAAGGATGAGATTTTGGCGATTAACAATATCTCTACGGTTGAGATGAATTTGGATGATGCGGCGGCGCGGATGCGAGGGGCGATCGGCTCGCCGGTGACATTAACGGTTCGGCGGGCAGACCCAGAGCTATCGGGTTCGGGCCAAGCCGATGCAACTCGGTCTGGGGCCAAGCCGTCTGAGCCCCTGGAGATTGTGGTGACCCGCCAGCGCATTTCACTCAATCCGGTGGTGGCGGCGCTGAAGCGAGAAAGCGGTTTGCCGCCAATTGGTTATTTGCAGCTGAGTCAGTTTAATGCCAATGCGGTGGAGGATTTTGGGCGTGAGTTACGGGCGCTCGATCGCCAGGGCGCAAAGGGCTACATCCTAGACCTGCGTAATAATCCAGGCGGATTGCTCCAGGCGGGGGTAGCGATTTCGCGCATGTGGATTGACGATGGCCCGATTGTCTATACGGTGGATCGACGCGGCGTGTTAGAAAATTTCTGGGCGGATGGGTCGGTCTTGACCGACGCGCCCCTGGTGGTTTTGGTCAATGGCGGCACTGCCAGCGCCAGCGAGATTTTGGCTGGGGCGCTGCAGGATACTGGTCGAGGTGAATTGGTGGGAGAACGTACGTTTGGCAAAGGGTTAATTCAATCCCTGTTTGAGTTGTCGGATGGGTCGGGGCTGGCGGTGACGGTGGCTAAGTATGAAACGCCGAATCATCACGACATCAACAAATTGGGCATCCAGCCTGATGTGGAGGTGAAGGCTCCAGGCCTTAGCTCTGGGCTGCTGGCGACGGCCCAAGACCCTCAGTACAAGGTTGCTTTGAACCGACTGGCAACCCGGCTCACCCAGCCCGTGGTGGCGGATGCGGCCTGATGGCATTCGGGTCTACCACGACCCGCTGCATGGGGGGATCGCACTACACGGCGGTGACCCGACGGAGCGTTTGTTGATTGAGCTGATCGACACGCCGGAGTTCCAGCGGTTGCGCCGGATTCGCCAGTTGGGCCCAGCGAGTCTGACCTTTCATGGGGCCGAGGCGTCTCGCTTTACCCATTCTCTAGGGGTGATGGCGGTGGCTCGGCGGGCGTTTGATGCACTGGCGTTGCACGCTGCGGAATTGTTGCCTCACCGCACGACGGTGCTCTGTGCGGCGCTACTCCACGACATTGGACATGGCCCGTTTAGCCACACGGCGGAGGATATTTTTGGCGGTAGTCATGAGGACTGGACGGCGCGGATTTTGCTGGAGTCCCAGGTGCTCAATCCGCTGTTGCGATCGCTCGATGCCGACCTGCCCGAAATTATCATCGCCACCTACCGCAAACAGCACCCGCTGCCCCTGGTGAGTCAGCTGATTAGCAGCCAGTTAGATTGCGATCGCTCGACTATCTCATGCGCGACAGCTACTACACCGGAGCCTCCTACGGCAATTTGGATCTGGAGCGAATCTTGGGTGTACTGCGCTACGACCCCCAGCGGCGAGAGGTGGTGGTGGCGGCCAATGGGCGAGGGGCGATCGAGCATTATTTGATCATGCGATCGCTGATGTATGACCAGGTCTACAATCACCCCAAAAACATCGCCGTAGTCTGGGGGCTCAAGCAAGTATTCCGCCGCGCTCAATCGCTAGGGGCTGAAGCCTTAGGTGCGGACAAAACCCTGAGCACTTGGTTTGCGGCGGCTGAGCGCTCCGCGCTGGCCGAGATTCCCCTTTCGGCCTATCTGGCTGCCGATGACACGGTGTTTAACTATCATCTCCAGCGCTGGCAGTCCCACCCAGATGAGATCTTGGCCGATCTGTGTCGTCGCTATGTCAATCGGGATTTGTTTAAGGCGAAGGATATTTCTGATTGGGAGCCCGAGGTGCAGCAGGGTACGTTAGCGGAGATGCGCGATCGCCTCCAAACCCAAGGCCTCCCCGGCGACTACTACGCCGGTCTGGAACTCGCCTTCAGTCGAGGCTATAAACCCTACAAGCAAGGGATTCGAGTCCAAACGCCCGCAGGCCTACGTGAAATCGGTGAAATTTCACCCCTGATCCGCACCCTGGTGCAAACCCACCAAAAAACCTGGCTGATCTACCCGGCCTGGCTCTCGATCAAAAATTGAAAAAGCTGTAGACCATGCAGTCTTTTAAAGTCTGCATCCACCTGCGCCATTTCGCGGTGGGCCGGGGCCAGGTCGATCGCCGTTTTGAGATCCTCAAGGGCTTCATCCAGTTCACCCAGGAGTGCCAAACAACTGGCGCGATTATAGAGACAATCTGCGTAATCTGGCTGCTGTTGCAAGGCCCAATCATAGCTTTCGATCGCCTTGCGGTATTTTCCTTGGTGCGCCAGCGCCACACCCCGGTAGTAGGCAGCGCTGGCTAAATCTGGCTTGAGTAACAGCGCCTCTTCGTAACTTTCGATCGCCTCTCGATAGCGATTTAGCTGACCCAAGGTATTGCCGCGATTTTCCCAAACCTCCGGACAGTCTGGCCAGAGGGTGAGAACCTTGTCGTAGCTCACCAATGCCGACTCGTAGCGATCGAGGTTATAGAGCACATTCGCCCGACCATTCCAGGCCTCCACCTGCCCAGGGCGCAGCCGCACTGCGTGGTCATAGCATTCTAGGGACTCTAGATTGCGGCCCAGGGCAAAGAGCAAATAGCCCCGGTTTTTCCAGGCTTGGTAATAATCGGGCTCGGCGGCGATCGCCTGCTCAAAATCTTGCAACGCCGCTTGCCACTGACCCCTTTGCCCGTGGAGATACCCTCGATTGTTCAGCGCCTTGGCATAGGTTTGCTGCAACAAAAGCGCCTGGTTATAGTTAGCAAGGGCTTCATCGAGCCGGTTAAGCTTGCGCAAAACCACCCCACGTCCATTCCAGGTTTCCGGGTTGTTCGGAGCCAGCGCCGAGGCATATTCCCAATTTTGGAGGGATTCTTCGGGGTGCCCCATGCGATCGAGCACCTCCGCCCGCCAGATCCAGGCCTCGCAACATTCGGGGTTGAGTGTGAGACAACAGTTGTAGCTGGCGATCGCCTCGTCATACTGGCGCAGCTTCATCAGCGTGATGCCACGCTGTACCCAGGCGGCCAAGTCTCGGGGATTTTGCGCCACCTGCAAATCCCATTCCTTCAGCCGCTCCTGCAAAACCTGATGACGGCGATCGTGGTGGTCTGAGGTGACCCGAATGTCGTCTACATCAATTTGTTCTTCCGAGGCCTGGGCTTTGGCTATCTGGGTCAGGCTGTTTTGAACCGGGTTCTCCTGGACTTTGGCCGCCTGGGTTGGAGTCGCCTGGGTTGGAGTCGCCTCGGGTGCAATAGCCTGAGCTTGCTCAAGCTGATTCGGTGGCGAAACTTCAGCAGCTTCAAACACTTGGGTTTGAGAAGAACCAAGGCGAACCATAGGGGCAAAATCCAGTCGTGGGTATAAGAGCGGGCTCCGGTCAGACGCCGGTAATTAGACTCTGGGCCATCATCTCCATCGCTCAAGCATCCTTGGGTAGATTACCGCATTTCCCCGAAGGATTGTGAGACTTGGGTAGTGCAAAATCTGTGATGCGTCTCAAGGCGTCTGAGGGTCGGGAATGCCGATCCCGACGTGGGCTTGAAAATCATTTGGACGGCTTACGACGCCGGACCACTGAACCTGCTTTTGTCCTGTACGACGGTAGGAGAAAAACTGTTCAGGGGTTTGATAGGTGCAGTAGGGAGCCACGGAAATCTGCCCAGGAGTGAGCCCGAGTTGGGTGAGTTGCAAGACGTTGACCTGGCGAACATCCAGCCTGACTTTTCCCGGTTCTGGGTCGGGCAAAATCGGCGGCTGAGCCAAGGCCCAAAGATAGTTCAGGACTTCTGCATCTGCCAAGACTTTTGGATGACTTGAATTACTGGGATCCTTTGGATCGGCCTGATCGACTGCTTCGAAACTGGCCAGGAGCGATCGCCCCGTTTGCGCCGCAACGTCCTCGCCCACTGGATAAACCGCTCCATCAATGGCAGGCCCGAGGGCCACGCGCAAATCCGAGAGCTGGCTGCCCTGGGCCAGGAGTTGGGCGATCGCCTCCGGCACGATCCGAGCCGCCGTGCCGCGCCAGCCCGCATGAATGGCGCTCACTTGTCCGGTGCGCACATCTCCAATCAATGCGGGCGTACAGTCCGCACTACAGACCCAAACCGCCTGCTGAGGCGCAGTCGAAACCAATCCGTCGGCGGCCTCGAAGGTGGCAGTTGCCTCGGTGGCGGGGGTGGCGGGCTCGAGGCCGTCGGTGAGTAAGACCCCATTGCCATGCACCTGTTTGATCCGATAGACCTGGGCTGGGGGGCGATCGCCTCGGTCAGCGTTCCGGGTAATTGGGGCCAAGCTTGTTGGGTAAAAAATCCGTGCGGCCAGGAATCAAGCAGCCCACAGGTCAAATAAGGAATCCCTTCCCACACTTGCCACTGCCATTCGGGGCTGTCGGGTTGAGTGCTGTCAGATTGAGTGCTGTCAGATTGAGTGCTGTCAGATTGAGTGCTGTCAGATTGAGTGCTGTCAGGTTGAGTTGGATCAGAGGCTGGATGGCTTGAAGGCATGGAGTGGTGCAGAAGAACCCTAGGATTTACTCATGTCAATATACAAAGTATTGAAAAGCATTGACTGTATTAGACCTCTTGCACAAACCAAAACCCTCACCCTAAATCCCTCTCCCACCAGGGGAGAGGGACTTTGAATCCGGCTCCCCTTCTCCCATTTTGGGAGTAAGGGGCTGGGGATGAGGGGGCTGTTTCTTTTCATGCAAGAGGTCTACTGAGTTGACTCTTTGAATTGACTCTATTGAAAAGCATTGACTTCAGTGCCGATGGATTTGCATGGATTTGAATTTAGTCCCGAGAAACTCGCCGCCGCCTGGGCCAGCCACGCGCCCGCCGAGGCTCCGTTCGAGTTGCGCTTTGAGTGCCATGACCAGCTGACCTCCACTAGCGATCGCTCCGAGATCTCTTGCACCAGGGAGCCCCCGCTGGCACCGTCGTCATCGCCCAAACCCAAACCCAAGGACGCGGACAGCAAGGCCGCCCCTGGGCCTCAGCCCCCGGTGGCATTTATCTCTCTCTGGGGCTACGTCCCGACATCCTGGCGACCGAAGGTGCTCGACTGACCTTGGGGTGCGGCTGGGGTGTAGCGACCGTGTTCCAGGCTGAGGGAATTTCGGTGGGGCTCAAATGGCCCAATGATTTGCTGCTAGCAGGCAAAAAGCTGGGTGGCATCTTGACGGAAAGCCGAGTGCGGGGCGATCGCATCCATCAAGCGATCGTCGGAGTGGGCCTCAACTGGCGTAATCTTGCACCGGAACCAGGAATTTCTTTGCAACCTTTCCTGGGGAAGCAAAACTCGCTGCGAATAACATGCTTGGAAACAGCGATCGCCTTCGTCCTAAAAGGCCTAGTGCTGGGCTGTCAGCGCTGGCAATATTCACCTATTTCTTTGAAGCAACTGCTCGATGAGTATGAAAAGTTGGTCAAGTTGGTGGATCGGCCTGTGCAAGTGGGTAGCGAGTGGGGAACGATAACAGGAATAACTACGGCAGGAGAATTAAAAGTTGATCTGGTCGAGGCGCTTGACCCGGTAAAGCCTGATTTTGCGGCTCGAGTGGCTCTGCCCAGCTCCCGGCGATCGCTGGTTTTTCCCCCCGGCGCAATTAAGTTGGGTTACGATTAGGACGGTTTAGATTAATTTTTTATCCAGCGCATGACATCTCAAAAGTCTAAAAATAATCAGAACTTTAATCAGAACTTTTCGCCCAATCAGCGCCTGTTGAGATCTCTGGGCTGTGTGGGTGGCATTGGCCTCCTGAGTGGCACCAGCTTGCTGGGTACCATTGCTTTGGCTGGAGAGTCCCTGACTGATTCTGCAGCAGAGATGTCCCCGGAAGGAGCGGTGTCTGGCTTGGTTCAGCCTCAGCTCCTGAGCGAGGTCGCGGTCGAGCCGGTTGCCGTTGAGACTGCCGTAGCGGTCAGCGCACAGTCTGATCTGGAGCCTTCCCTAGAGCCCAAATTAGAGATTATGGCCTCCAGTGCCGGATTGCTCTATGCCCAAGCCGTCGGAGGCGCAACCGAGGCGATCGCCCCGGTACCTCCTGCGATCGAACCCGTTGCCGTGGAGCCGGTTGCCCCGGAACCCCCTGCTCCGGTCGAGCAATACGCCCCGGAGCCGGTTGCCCCGGAATCCGTCGCCCCGGAACCGATCGCTCCCGAACCTGTTTCAGAGCCTCTCCCCGCCCCAGATTTGCAGGCTCCCGTCGTCAACTTGACCCCGGCAGATTTGGCCCCTCCCCCCGCTGAGATCGGGAACGGCAATTCTGGAATGGGTACAGAGGGAAGTGGTGCCGTGATCGACACCAGTGACCTCTACTCCACCGGGGCAACCAATCGCGAGGATGGTCAGCAGTTAGAGCGGCCTCCCGTGGTTGTTACGGAACGTGCCCCTGCTGGGGGATGCCAACAGACTCTTCAGGACAATGGTCTCAGCTGCGGTGCTGCCGCTGTTTCTGCTCCCCGTCCGGGCGCGGCCCAACCGACAACAGCGGTTTCTTCGACAGCTGCTGAGAATGGTCAGCCTGCTTCAGGGTTGGGCAATGGGAGCAGTGCTACTGCAGATGCCTTCCCCCGCGTGATCTTGGCCCCCAGCGTTTCCTCAACGTCATCAGGCGTCGGTCGGACGGTCTTTCAGGCTCCTGATGCGCCATCCACCACCCAAATTTCGGGCACGGCCTCCTCTAGCAGTGGCTATAGCGTGACCTTCCCCTCCCGGATGCCCAATCCACTGCAATTTGCGGTTCAGAACTTGGGGCGATCGCTCACTCAATCTGCCGATGCCGCTAGTTACTATGCCCGAACCCAACGACCGGGGGCATTACCGGGGAATGGCGATCGTAGCCTACTCTTCCCCCTGACCCTGCCCACCCCAATTTCTTCGGTCTTCGGTTGGCGGATACACCCGATCCATGGCAGCTGGCGCTTTCACAGCGGCATAGACCTCGCTGCAGACATGGGTGTACCCGTTGTGGCACCGCTTTCCGGCACAATTAGCACGGCTGACTTCATCGGCGGCTATGGCCTGACCATCACCGTCGACCATTCCGCAGGCAAAACCCAGACGCTGTTCGGCCACCTGTCTGAGATCTTTGTGCGTCCCGGTCAATTCGTCCGCCAAGGCGAAGTCATTGGCCGTGTTGGCAGCACCGGCGGCTCGACCGGCCCCCACCTCCACTTTGAAGTTCGCCAGCAAGATGGTCAGGGATCTTGGGTTGCGGTTGATCCATCCCGATACCTAGAAGGCTCGGTAGCTCAACTGATGAACGTCTTGCGCAACGAGCCCCTGCAGCTCAGTCCGATTCCTATTGCCCAAAACCCCTTTAAGATTAAGCCCAGCCTCTCGACCGGATTGTTGCCGCTGTTGCAAAAGCCCCAGGATGCCCAGGCTGATCTAGCGCTGCAAGCGGGTTTTGCCCAACAGCTCAGCGGCTCGGCTCAGCTCGGTTTTGCCCAGCCTCGAGCCTTTACCCCTTCAACTTCGCTTGAGCGGGCCGTGGTGCAGGTGGTGAGATCTCTCGAAACTCGACCTAGCGGGCGTGTCGTGCGAGGCGGCCTGTCCCAGCCACGGGCAGCAGCCCCAACGTCTGGGCAGCCGGTATCGGCCACATCGCCCCAGGCTCAATCCGTCAACAGCTCAAGTCCAAGCCCTCAAGCTCCCCAGAAGCTTTCTCAGCTCCCCTAGGGTAAGCGTTCATCATGCGTAGGGACGAACCGCCGTTCGTCCTGCCGGGGCAACGCAAAGCCTAGCCGCCGAACGAGCGCGGCTCGTCCCTATGGGATGGCGGGAAATGCGGATGGGGTTCGTTAGCTAACTGGGCATTCTGTCGCACCAGAGCCTTCTCGCATCGAACCCAGTAAAGTTTCGATGATCACGCAGCGGCGGCTGTTGGGTTGGTCAGGAAGCTGTACCGAAAGGGCGTAGGGAAGCGTAATCTGATCCGGATCCACGCTACCGTCAAAATTGAAGAAAACTCGGGTTCCGCCGTCCGAGGTCAGTACTTCGAGCTCGGCTTCGCCGCCAGAGCTGAGTTTTTCTTCCTTGAGAATGGCAATCTTAATGGCATCAAGCTCTCCCGTACCGTTCGGATTTCCCTCTTCGTCTGTTCGAGCCCCTTTGGCGGAAAAACTGCGGATAGTCGCTTGGTCATCAACTTGAGCAATTTCGATGCCGTAGCTGCTGCGCTTGGCGATCGACTGAGCCTGGGCTTCCCGCATAAATTGCAACAGCTCGGTCTGGGCACCGCCCACCCGCTGACGGTTCATGAACGCCAGCCAGCCAGGAGCGGCAATCCCTGCCAACACTCCGGCCATAATAACCACCACCAGCACCTCAGTCAGGGTAAAACCACGACTGTCTAGACGTTCCTGGCTACGGAGACTTTGCCCAAAAAAACGCTTGAGTTGTAATTGCTTAAACTGCACCAGATCCAGGTTGAAATCTTTCATCACCGCCCCAAAATAGTTTTGTCAATGACGCCGCGCATCGTCAGTCTGGTCTGAATCGGAGAAATCGGGCGATCGGCAGATGAGCCCCGCCCTTTTGCATTGCCCCTCAGATAAATCTGAATGTCTTGAGAGGTTCCCTCTGCATTGGCATTGCCAATGCAGGTATAAAAAGCGGGCGCATTTGCAGTTGTATTTCTAGGCTGCATGAGGTAATCGGAATTCTCTGGTTGCGCCGCGTTATATCCTTGGCATTGGGGTGTAGGTTGGCCGTTCGGTAGCGGCCTGTCGGAAACATCCACAAAGTCTACCAGGGTAACAAGCTCAGCCCCGTTTTCTGGCGCACCCGGTGGTGCAGTAGGCCGTCCACAAGCATTGGTTTGGCAGTTGAGGCCATCTGCATTCAGGGGCCAATTGACAAAGCCTCCGGTGCCGAGTTCTCCTGGGTCAACGTAACCTTTGTTTCGTTTGAACGTTTTTGGATTTTCGTACTTGTTTAGCTCATAGCGGACGATGCGCGATCGCCCCTTCCACCTGCCATCATTGGGATCATTCGGCACCTGTAGATAAGCCACCAGCGTATAGGTTCGTCTTTGCAACCAAAGGTTATTACACTCCTTTTCCAGAGCATCATTGGCCAAACCATCGCAACCTGCTGCCTTGTAGCCAGGAATGCCCTCAGCCTCCGGATCAAACGGCTTCGGCTTCCAAAAGGCTAAGGCCGGTTTGATCGCTGCATTCTTGATATCGTTCGGCAAATAGTCCTGGTAGCTATCGGTTTCACTCACACCAGCAACAATTCTTTGAGGTTTGCCGTCGTAGACGTAAACGGCTTGTCGCAGGTCACTGGTGATGTAGTCCATGGCAAGCTGCATTTCTCGCTCGGTCTCTGTCCGGGCTGACTCTCGCTGTTCTGTGGCGACCAACTCCACCACCAATCCCATCAGCGTCGAGACGATCAGACCGCCGATAATCACAACAATTAGGAGCTCCGTCAGCGTAAAACCGCTGTCAGTTGGGCCTTGTTGGCTTTGCCTGCGGCATTGGAGGGCGTGGAGCAAGAGTCGCTTAAGCTTGTTGTCCATGGGGGTTCTTTCTACTTTTCCCTTTAACTGCACGAAGTGTCATGATTGGGGTGGGCTTGGAAGCTGCTGAGTTGTCTGAACCGGGCGACCAGGCTAGGGCTCACTCGTGTACTCTTTCATTCCGCTCAAGGCGTCTGCTTCTGTTCCTCGGGTCATTTCGGTGTACAGCACCACCAAGGGACGACTGCCGCGTGTTTTCGTTCCAGAGGTGAAGTTAATCGATCCAGCCTGACCCGATGCGTCCAGAGTGCCGACGCCGGTTTTGGCCGCATTCAAAGCCTCATGACTGTAAACGCGCACCCCCATGTTGAAGGCAATAATTTCATTTACCTTTGTGCCATTTGCAAGAGTTCGTTCCTTCGTTTTACCTTCATCCCGGAAGGTTTGAACGTAGAGCGCCGAAGGATCATTGACACCGCTGCCGAAGGCAAGGAATAGACTCTGGGCATCGCTGCAAAGGGGCGGGGGGCCAGCCTTTGTTGCAGGGTCGCAAACGCTATTGGGAACGGCGGCATCACCTAAGCTAGTGCGTGTTACGCCGTTCGCAACTGGCGGTAGTTGGTTTTCGATGTCAGTGCCGGCTTTCTCGCTAATCACCAGTAGCCGCACACGCTCAATTTCTTCTTGGGCGACTTGGAGTGCTTGCTCGGTTCTGCGGTTGTTGACGCGGGTACCCACAGCCAAAAAGATGGGTGGTGTGATAATAGCGACAACCACGGTAATGATGATCATGGCCACCAGGCATTCAATCAGGGTGAGTCCTGATTCACTGGGCGTTTTGCTGGTGCCGGGAGACTGGCCTCTAGTCGCCTTGCACAAAAGGTTGAGCCAAAGGGATCTCGGGAGATGGGATTGCTGATGGGCCGAGTTAGATTTGACCTTGAGTTTGACCATGGGTTTGTGCCTGCCAGTTAAGCTATTGTGCCCAGCCTTGTTGTGTCCCAGAGCCGAGGTCGCTCTAGTTACAAATTGCATTTTTATCAATTTTTTGGCCGTCTCCTCCCTTGGCACACCGCAGGTTCTTGATGTAGGGGTCGTCTACGGGGAGTTCTTGATAGAATTCGCTGCGAATGTTGGAAAGGCGGTTGAAGCGCTGAGCCACGGGTGAGGGCTGTACATACAAGAGTGCGACGTCGTAACCCCAGCGGCGATCGGGCGGGCTAAAGTATTCGTCTTGTTCACTCCCCAAGGCAGAGCCGGTGGCGGGTTTGGTGGTGGTGTCAGGTTCCCACGCTTCCTGGTCGTAGTTGGCTGTTGCGGTGTGGCTAAAGTTTAACTGGAATAGAGAGCCTAAGAACCAAAGGGGTTTTTCATCCCAGTTTTCGTTTAGGCGTAAGAAGTTGTGCAAACCGCCGTTGGCTTGGCCGACCCGCGATGGCGTCAGACCGCTGAGGATAAGGCTATTGACAAAGTTTTGATTGGTTCCAGGAACTTTCTGGAGTTTGCGAGTGGTGTCTTTATTTTCCCTAAATGCTAAGAATTTGTCATCGGCTGGGGTATTTGTCAGGTTCTGGAGGCCAAACTCGAATTCACTCCCGCCCTTGGCGATGCAAGATTCGCCTGCCGCGAGCGCGATCGAGCAATAAACCGGCAAACCCCGCTGGGAAATTTTGAGAGAGACGTTTTTGGTCTCGTCAAACAATGTCCCATCTGCACCCAGCCAAACGACTGAAGCTTTGTCTGGAAAGTTGAGCGAGCTGAAGGAAGTATCAGCGGCACTTTGGGCAATTCCCTGGGAAATCCAGCCATCCTTGAAGTTGCCACTCAACACATTGATCGCGTCTGAAATAATTTCTGAGGTGCGCCAGGTATCTGTCTCAGGCCGCGCAAAGTTTTCATTGAGGTCTGCCTCCGCGCGGGTGTAGAAGTTACTCCAATCGTCCGCCAGTTTACTCGTGCCCTTAAATTCTTCTATGCGGTTGCCGACATTGCCGTTGGGACTGTGAACGTTAAAGTCTCCCTGAATGTACACAGAATTGTCAGAGATAAACGAAATGCCGCGTGGGTCTTTTGCAGCTTCGGTACCGGGCCGGGTTAGATCAACGCCGTTGCGTAGCCGGAAGCCGTTGGGGCGACGGGCGGGATCAGCGAAGAAATCCACGGGTTTGGGGCTGATGCCGTTGACCGGATTGACGGGGGGATCTTGTTCTTCTGGAGTATTAAAGGCATCGGCCCGCATCAAGTAATTTGCTCGGCCAGCGTAACTAGCATTGGTGCCATCGCCAAGGGAAACCTGTCGCCAAGCCGTTTTCCAATCAGCTGCTGCTGGTGAGGCTTTACGAGGCCTAGCGATGCCATCTTCGCGCATGGCATCTTCGCGGAAGGCGTACAGGAGTGCACCCGTGATGATGGAGGTGTCTTGCTCTGGTTTGACAAGTTGCGGCAGCGGCAGCCAAAAGTCTGTGTCTTTGTATTTGCCTTTGCCTGTGATTGACGCGTTGCGAAGTAAGTTGAGGTCGAGATCTAGGACGCGAACGCCCATGTGTTCACGACCGTTGAAGATGCCTTTGTCGAGCAGGGCGATACTGACGTCGGCGGGGGTGCCGGTGGTGACGGCGTCTTTGATGACGTTAGAGCCGCTGGCGTTGGCTTGGGTGGGTAGTGCCCAGGCAGATTTTGCCTTGGGCACGAGGGCGATGCTTTGTAGGCTATCTGTTCCACAGGAGCCAGCAGCGGCAACCACGCAGCGGAAGCGAGTGGGCCCGACGTTAGCGCCCCGGCCATTGGCACGGTTAAAGGCGTAGCGGTTGTCAAATTCAGCGCCGTTGAGGGTCAGGTTTGAGCTGGTGTAGGGTTCGGTGGTGGGTTGCGGGAAGTCGGTGTTCGTGCCGATGTGGTCGTGGTTTTCTTTGGGGAAAAGGTAGTAGAGGGAAGGATATTTGGCGGAGCGAGGGCAAATGGCGTAGGCGAGGGTTAGGAAGCGTTGTTCATCCGCGACTCGCCGAGGTTTGCCTTGGTTGAAGTATTTGTTGCCATCAAAGTCGCACTGGAGGTTGGTGACCTTTTGACCTTTGCGCGTAATGGGCATCCCGAGGACGCCGCCGAGCTGGTTCCCCACCATTGTGTAGCCTGGGCCGGCACTAAAGCCCATGCGGCGATCGCGATTAATCTGTTCCTTCTTCTGCAGCGCCAACAACTGACCCTTGATATCTGGCAAAGCCTCCGCAATCACCTCAAGCGGAACATCCGCAGGCGTCGGATTAGTGGCTTGGGCTGTGTAGATCGCGGTTCCCCCCGTAGCAGGGCTGCCCTCTCTCCAGACCGAAATCCGAGTCCCAAGAACTTCTATTTCGCCATTGGTTCTGTTTTTATCGTTGAGCGCATTGAGCCTGCGGTAGAGGCTGGTAGCTGCACCTCGCCCTAGCGCAGCTGTCCCAGCCGTTTCGGTCTCAATGTTATAGGCCAAAACACCAAGGGTACAGCTGGCCGTTTGCAGCGTCGTTTGGTCAGCCAGGCTCAGCTGATCATAGGTCACAGCGCCGCCGCTCCCTGGCCCGCCATCGAGTCGATTAATCACCCGGCGCAGATTGGAATAATCCCCCCACATGGTCAAAATCGGGTAGGGGTGAGTTCTTGGCACCACCGACGTATCCAGCTCGCCACTCCCTCTGAACTTTGTGCTACCTGCAGCTTTCTCGCTGGCGCTGTCTTGGAAGGCGGGGAATGCACCTGCCAGGTCGCCGGAAAAGTAGGCCAGGTTGCTCAGAGCGATGCGTAAGGCACTAGTGTCCAAATTTACCTCTGTCGCAAACGCTGTGCGGGCTGATGTCAGTTGCCCCGTGGTCAGAGCGCTCCCGACTGTGGTGTTGTCGGCATAGGTCTCTGCCCCAAAGGGTGCAAACTCCCAGCCATTGGTTCCTTCGCCAGTCAGAAAACTCACCTTCGGCACCGATTTGCCAGTTACTCGGTTGAACGTCGTACTGGCTTCAATCGATTGCCTTGTACCCGGATGGGCCGCCGAGGCCAAACAGGCCGTCGGGTAACGCCCCTCGTCCATCAGGTAGTGATAAACCGCCGTGCTCTGGGCCGCCGCCGGGTTGTTTCGCAGCGTTTTCCACTGCATCAGCTCGTTTTGGCGAGTGGCCATGGAACCATTGGTCGTATTACCTGCCTGAGTGACTCTGCCAGGATTTGCAGGGGGCGGGTAGAGCGGGTCGAAGTCGAGCAGGCCGTTGTTATTGAGGTCTATATCGCCATCGCCCGCGTCCTTCGTGTCACCGTCGTTGTTTGCATCAACTTCGGTCTTCCAGCCGTGGACATTGCCCAGTTCTAGGCGTTGGCCGACAATGATGCGCACACCTTGGGTTCTCGAGCGACGCTCCCAGTAGCCGTCCAAACCATAGTTGATCTCATCGTCCCCCTGGGTTGTCAAGGGCTGGAGGCGAGTGAGTTCATCTGACTGGTCGTTTGCATTCTGACTCGGTGGGATGGCGTTGGTATCGGGGTCAGAAATGAGCAGCGAATAATCTGGTTTTGGGGGGTTCGTTGCGGTTGTCCTGGGCGTCTCGATCTTCGTGATGACATTTTCTTTCTCACGATAGACCGGCTTTGGCCCCCAGCGATTGTCTGCGCGGTAGGTGTCGTCTACGAAGGGGGTTTTTTCGTAGTTGTTTATGATCCGTCTGTCCTTAAACCACGCCTGGGCTTCCCAAGCCGCCTGATCACGCTTGTAGGCAAGGTTGTTATTGTCCTCTGTGAGGACGGCCCCATCTCGGCGGCGGCTGAGCCCTTCGGTCAGTAGAGCCACAGGATCTAGGGCAAGCTCAATTGGTTTGTTCGTGATGGTTGTAGAGTCTGTATTGCGGGTTAGGGCAGCAGCATACTCGGCCTCTCTGCCAAACAGTCTGACCCCGCCAGTATTCACTGCATCGATGTTGTTATCTCGCAAGGAGCCCACGATCAGTTGGCCCTGGTAAGTCTGGCCATCGTTTAGATCATCCTTGTCCTTATTGAGAATTAAGGGCATCACCATCACAGAGTTTTCTTCTGTGGCAACGCAGGAATCTGGGTCAGAAATCGGGTACAGGCTCAGCTTGAAGTTGCCAGCTGCCTTTTCACTCCGAACAAAATAGGAGCCACCCGTATTCAGTGCTCCGTTCCAGCGAAAAACCGGGCCTGGAAAAATTTCCATGTCATTGCGGAACCAGGCTCCCCATTTGTTGCCGACGTTTCCCTGCTTGTCTTGCTGCATCTCCAGCGTTGCGATGGTTTTGTTGGGGTTGTTGGGGCCTGGAATCGCTAGGGCATGAACCTGAATCGCTTTGCGGCGCGTCGAGCCGACCTTTTGCCAGCCATCATCGTTCGCCTTACGTCCCCCGGTGTCCAGATCACATTTGGCGCTGTCCGTTAGGTTAATGGGGCCATTGCGAACAACGAGATTTTTGGCTTTATCGGTATCCTTACTTTCGAGCGAAATGGCTCCTTGGGAAGCTCGGGTCAGGATCGAATAGACCACGGTGACATCATCGACATCACTATCCTTGAGGCCCTGGGAGTCATACTTGAATTGCCATGCAGGGTCATCGAACACACCATCACCGTTGACATCGACTCGGCTTTCGTCTCCCCCTTTTCCCAGAGTGTATTTGTCCTTGATTGGATCAGTGGCAACTTTGAGCTTGGCCTCGATGTTGTCGTCGGAGGTAATGGTTTGGATGTCTTCCGTGAAGAGAACTTCTAGTTTGGCTTTGGCGCGTTCAATGGCGGGGGTGGCAGCGTTGTAGATTTGGCGTTGTTGACGGGCACCGATGACCTGGTTAGTGCGGTTGCTGGTGCGGAAAATCAACACACCGAGGATGAGGCTCAGCATCAACAGCAGCAACGTGACCGTGGGCAAAATGAAGCCCGCCTGGGTTGAAGCGTCGGCGGGACGGCTGAGCAGGCTGCTGCGCCAGAGCCAGAATCGATCTTTGACTGAGAGATTGCGATCGAGCCTCAAGGCCGATCTCAACAGACTGTCCAGAGCCTGAGTTACGCGTTGCTTTGCCATAGATCGTGACCCCTTCAACATGTTGGACCGCTTAGGAAGAAAGATGATTCAGAGCAAGAACACCTTACGAAACTCGGTCCGCAGGCGATTGCACCCTACTCTAACCAGCGCTGGATTGACTGCTGTACTGACTAACGGAGCTGCCCAAATATCACGACCTGAGGAGCCTGACGGGCCTGCGCCACTTGCCCGATCGCCTCACAAACGGTATATAAAGAACCGCCTGCAAAGATCCTACCCAGTTTCCGAGCCAGAGCCATCATAGGACTGAGCCTAGTCTGGGACTTCGCCCAAACATTCATACATACGGGCCTTAGCAATTTGGGTCTAAAGTATCTCCGCTAATGTAACTAAATTTGCCAAAAGTTGCCCTCTGGCGAGAGATTTTTTGATCAAAGCTGGCGAAATCAATAGACCGCTTGCATAAGCCAAACCCCTCACCCACCGGGGCAGAGGGACTTTGATCCGGCTCCCCTTCTCCCTTTTTGGGAGTAAGGGGCTGGGGATGAGGGGCTGTTTCT
>JAAUOP010000194.1 GCA_012034805.1 Synechococcales cyanobacterium CRU_2_2
AGCAGCTCTGACAGCTCCGCTAGGCAGGCTCGCAGACGGGCTTCCTTCGATGGATTCATTCGCTCTCCTAGAGTTCTCTACTCATCCTAGAAAACACGTACTATTCTTGCATCTTTGGGATGCTCCCTATGACTGATGGAGCCTTGTGACTGATTCTGGGATATTTTAAGTGGGATGTTTGACATAGGCTAATGGCACAGCCGTGCCGGTGCAACCCCTAGGTAACCTATCGGATGCTTCACCAACACTGACGATGAGCCCTTCCCCACCAATCTTGGTACGCAGGTAGGCCAAAGCCATGACGCCATCTGGGGTCTCAACTACGCTGGTTATTTTTCCCACCTTCTCTTCGCCTGCTTTGAGCATACTGCCGGGCTTTGCAGGGCCATCGAGTTGTAGGCCGAACAAGCGTTGTTTGACGCCGTTGTAGGTATTCAGCCGGGCGATGGTTTCCTGCCCGATGTAGCAGCCTTTGTCAAAGGAAATGGTTTGCCACAGTCCAGCCTCTAAGGGATTGTAGTCTTCTGTCAGCTCCTGACCAACCGCTGGTCGTCCCTGTTGAATCCGTAACTGTTCCCAGGCGATCGCTCCCATGGCAACAACGGGGCCAACGGGGCCAACGGTTTTGTCTAGGGATGCGTCCAAGATCACTTGCCAAAGAGCCGCTGCTGACTCAGCCTCACAAAACAGGTTGTAGCCCGGCAGAGCTAGGTCACTGCCGCTGGCAATACGAACCTCTATGCCTGCGCAGAGCCTGACTTGGTGACTGTAGGCAAGTTGTGTGGACAAGTTCTTGCCGGTGAGTTGCTCAATCAGCCGGTGACTGTCAGGGCCAATCAGCGTAAAGCAAGCGAGCGTCTCGGTCGCGAGGGCGAGCTTGACCGTATCGTCGAAGAAAATGTAGCGATCGCAAAACTTCATCAGTGCTTCCCCCTGTCCCGGTGATACCTGCAACAGCACCGCATCATCGAGCACATAGGCCGAGGCCAAGTCGAGGGTTCGTGCCGTAGCCGTGACAAATACTGTCTCGCAGCCTTGGCCGGGGGAAAGCTGGCGAAAATCGTTGGTGGTCTGGTTATGGAGGAACTTGAGGCGATCGCCATCGCGCACCCAAATTCGATCCCAATGGGTGCGATCGGCTAGGGCCACGCCACTGCGAGCGGCGGCGATCGCAGTGGCATCGTTGCCAAAGCTCAATACCCCATCGGCTGCCATGGTTTTGACCTGACCTGTTTTTGCCTGAACTGTTTGCGCTGGAATTGTTTGCGCTTGAACCTGTCTCAATGCTTCAAAGGCCATGCGGATTCGCTCAAATCGCAGAAAGTTTGCCATGATTCTAGCGCCGTGCCTGTCGCTCACGTTGGATAGTGGCTCGATTTTTTTCGTACTCTGCCACTTTGACCTGAGCCATGATAAAGCGAGGGTGCTCTGTCGGAACGGCAGCCATCATCGCGGCTGCATATTCCCAGTTACTGGCGACCTGCTCCCAGTCGGCTTGCGTCTCAGCCGTTTGGGCGAGTTTTGCCGCTTCGCTCGCATAGGCAACTCCATCAGAAAAACGATCGAACGGGGTCGGCTTCGGGGTGGGCTCAGCTTGAGTCACAACATGTTCATCGGCCCAAGCATCGGTGGTGAAAAGCTCAATCAGGGCCATGGAATCGCCCTTGCGGTAGGCCTGAAGGCTTTGGGGCAAATTCGGGATATTGAGAATGAGGCAAATCAGATTCGCGATCGCCACGCTCAAACTCACCACACCCGCTAAGAAGCAGCGCCGCACCCAGGCTTGGTGCCAAAATCGGATTGTAAATGCCAGACTTAAAACCGGAATGAGGGCAAGGCATCCCCACAGCCAGCCTTCTTCCCAGGCCATGGCCCAATGGATTGTGCCGAAGACGGCGGACATCAACATCCCAACTGCGAAGAGGATGCCAAAGGGGAAAATAGACACGGGTGAAACTCTCGGAGCGGTATTTACTGAAGTGTTCCCTCTGCATAGCGTAAAATTTTCAACACAGGCAAGTTTTTTGTTTCGTTTTTTGTCTTATAGACCCTCTTAGGCGCTAAACTGCTGCGCATAATACCCCGCATACCGCCCACCCTGATCGAGTAATTCCGGATGCGTACCCGACTCTACGATCTGTCCCTTTTCCAACACCAAAATACGATCCGCCCGTCGCACCGTTGCTAACCGATGCGCAATAATAAACACTGTGCGGTTCTCCATCAGCCGCTCCAGGGCTTCTTGAACCAGTGTTTCCGACTCCGAATCCAACGCCGATGTCGCCTCATCTAAAATCAAAATTCGAGGATTGAGCAAGACGGCGCGGGCGATCGCAATCCGTTGCCGCTGTCCCCCCGACAAATTCACCCCCCGCTCACCCACCCAGGTTTGATAACCCTCAGACAGTTGCTGGATAAACTGATGGGCATTGGCAACCCGAGCAGCTTCTTCGACTGCCTCAAGATCGATCTGACGCTGACCAAAGGCGATGTTCTGCGCGATCGTGCCTGAAAACAAAATCGTCTCCTGGGGCACAATGCCAATCTGACGGCGGAGACTGCGCAGGGTGACATTTCGAATATCAATGCCGTCAATCAGGATTTGGCCTGCCTGGGGGTCGTAGAAACGGGGAATGAGATTGACCAGTGTCGTTTTGCCTGCGCCGGAGGCCCCGACGAGGGCGATCGCCTCTCCTGGAAACGCGACCAAGCCGATCTCTTGCAGCACCGGCTGCTCGAGTTGGTAGGCAAACTTCACTCGTTGAAATTCGACTTTCCCGCTCACCGTAGGTAGTCGCTTGGCTTGGGGGTGCTCTAGCACAGCGGGGTTCACAGCCATGATTTCAAACACGCGATCGACCGAGGCTTCTGCTTGCTTAAATAGATTGTAATTTTCTGTCAGGTGAGCGATCGGATCGACCAGCAAGACAACCGCCGTAATATAGCGAACAAAACTGCTACCCGTGAGATTTTCCGACGCAATTTGCCAGGTTCCTAACAGTAGTAAAAATATGATGCTGAGAGCATACAAAAATCCGATCACAGGATGCTGAATCGCCTGTAACCAAGCTGCAGAATAGTTGGCTTGGCGATTTTGTTCAGCGATTTGGGCGAATCGATCGATTTCATACTCCTCTGCGGCAAAGGCACGAATCAGTCGAATGCCAGAAAATACTTCCGTCAGCAGCGATGATAAATCTGAAATTCGGCTCTGACTCCGACGCGAAAATCGCAGCAATAGCTCGCCAAACCAGCCGACTAAGAGTGCCATCAAGGGTGCAATCACAAACGTGGCGACGGTGAGCTGCCAGTTGAGATAGACCATGTAAATCAGCACCACAATGAGCTGTAATACACAGGGAACAAAATCGTGAAATAGCTTTTTGATGACTTCGCCGATGCGATCGACATCTTCGGTCAATCGATAGGTTAAATCACCAGTTTTACTCGTCTCAAAATAACTCAGATCGAGTTTTTGCAGGTGAATATAGGTCGCTTTTCGAAGTGCCAAGGCAATGTTGAGGGCAGCTTTGGCCATGAGCGAATCTTGGCCGTATTGGGCAGTTTTGTTGATCAAGAAGGCGATCGCCAGCACCCCCGATAACTGCGCCATTTTGCCCACTTGGCCCGTACTCAAATACTCTGTCGCCGTTCCCGCCAGCTGCGCCAGCTGCGGCCAAAATGCTGTAAAAATCAGCGTGCACACCAGCGCTCGCCCAATTGTCCCCGTTTGGGTTCTGAGGAAGGGCAACAGCTGCCAGTAGCTAGAGCGGAGCTTTTTCAAATCGGTGGTCCTCGTGGACAAATGTGCCATCCCAAACCCTACCAAATTTGGGCGCGTCTGCTGAGCATCTCCGCTCTATCTGGGCTGAGTTCTCAATTCATTCCTGCGCGATCGCCGACTCGACTAGCCACATTTGAGCCGTGCGGGGCGGAACGAAGAGGGGAAACTGATTTCCCGAGAGGGTCATGCTATGGCGGTGAACTAGATCTTGATAATTGCCGGGATTGGTCAGCCCCCAAGTGTTAATTTCTGCCCATTGATCGGCCCCACTTTTGTTGATGGCCACAATCCCTTCGGCACCTCTTCGAAAGATGAGGAGTACATCTGTCTCGTAAAGCACTGCCATGGGTTGGCCATGGACTGCATTGTGAAATTGAATCATCGCGGCCAGCTCGGGCCTTTTGTAGGCATCAAGCCAGCGATCGGTATCCTTGGCAAAGTGAGACTCATTATGGTCAGAATAAACCAGGGGGATGCCTCCATCTCGGCCCAGAATATAGGCATAGGCCAATTGCTCGTCTTGATGGTCTAACAGCCAAGAGCGGAATCCATCGTTATGGGGAATGTCGTGGTTGACCACAAAGGTTACGGCCCGATTCCAGAAGAGCGCGTTACCTTGGTCTTGAGGCTTGGCTAGCGTTCGGAGCGAACCCGCAGGGCTAAAGGCTTGACGCAGGGTTTGAAAGAGGGGAAAGTCGTAGGCTGCCATGTGAGTTTCTCGCAGAAAGGGTTCCAGAAAAACTTCTTCGTCCCGATCGCTCCCCGTGAGTACTTCTCCAAACCAAAACTGCTCTCGGAACTCCGGATTATCACCCAAGTTATCAATCATTCGCTCGGTGATGTGCTTAATGGCATCAATACGAAATCCATCAAATCCCATCCTAACCAGGGCTGTAACCATGAGATGTTGCTGTTGTAAGACCCAGTCAGAGTCTTTGAGATCTGGTAATCCCGATAAATTTTGGAATTGTACCGCTCCGCGATCGCCCCATTCATGACCTTCAATCTCACCGGCATGGTTAAAGTCCCAGGGTGAAAATAAGCCTTGGCTGAGGTCTCCATAGAGCCGATTTTCCTCATAGAGTGCTGACTCATGTTTGTAGCGCTCTAGCTCGGCTTCACCGGGAAAGTTAAAGCGATCGGGGCGATCCTCATTAGCCATATGGTTAATCACCAGATCGGCATAAACTCGCAACCGAGGCGTGCCGTTATGACAAGCTGCAATCAAATTCTCTAGATCACGTTTGCCACCCAAATGGGACAACAACACGCGGTAATCTTTGGGTTGATACCGTTGCCACCACTGGTCGCCCCTGGGATCAGAGTAGAGAATGGGCGGCACCAAAATAGCTCCATATCCAGCGGCTCGAATCGAATCCAAGTTGTCGAGAATATCCGTATAGTGCCAGTTAAAGGCGTGAAGGGTTACGTTACGCGTGCTGAGGTTACGCATGGTGATGGGGGAATGAGGGGCAAAGATCCAGATCAACGCAGGCGGGAACAGACTGTCTAATGCTGAACATAATTATCCCACGATGAGCCCCATCCAGCATTGCTGAGCGAGACTCAAACGTCCCGCTAACACCCACCCCGACACCCAGTCAGGGTAGGCTTTACTCACAATCCCTCTCGCTACTCCCCCGTAACCGATAATCCCTCAACCCACACATGGGGGGCCACACCGCTGGGACTGAGCTTTTCTTCCGCGTCTACCTGCAGAATCGACTTGAGAACCTCGCGAATGTCTCCAGCTACAGTTGCAGACTCAACGCTAATTTTCTTGCCTTTGTTGAGTAGCCAACCATCGAAGGGGAGTGAAAACGAGCCTTGGAGCGACTGCACCCCAGCATGCAGCGCCGAGAGTTCATCCACGTAAACTACGTTTTCAGCGGTGTCTAGACTAAGGGATTGCTCGCCTTCGCCACTGCTTGTGATGTGGTAGAAATGCGGGCTAACCGTGATTTTCGCACCCATATTGGCATGGCCTGTGGGTTGGGTATTCATCCGCTTGGCCGTACCTGAGCTATGTAAAAAGCCGTTGAGGATGCCTTTTTCAATCAGTGGAATGCGACGCGTGGGGGTTCCTTCATCGTCGAAGGCAGTTGCGCCGACATTGGCAGGGTGCAGGGCGTCGTCGTAAATCGATAGCATTGGTTGGGCGATTTCCGTGCCGAGGGATTCGACGGTTGAAAGGCTGCGGTTATCCAAGATGCTTTGGGCATTGAACAAATTGGAGAATGCGCCGACCAAGGACAGAAAGGCTTCTGGCGAGAAGACGACAGTGTATTTGCCACTTTCAATTTTTTCGTAATCGAGATGGCTGATGGTTTTTTCGGCGGTTTCTTGGATGCAGCCGTTGATATCAAGTTGCTCGAGGCCGTAGGCAACCCGATAAGCGCCGGCGCTGCGAGAGCGGCGACCTTCCTGGGCAGTTTTGGTGTACAGGTAGGTGGAGACGTAGGAGCCGCCTTCGGAGCGAACCGCACCGTCACTGTTGAAGTAAAACCGTTGGCTATCTTGCTGGGAGAGGCCGTTGTAGGGAACACTTTCGATCGCCTCATGGGCCGCCAGTAATTCCTTCTCAGCCGCAACCAAGCGCTCAATCAAGTTCGAAACGGGAGCTTGTTTGTGATTCTCGTGCTTGACATCGGCGATCGAGGCTGTGGCCTCAGGGCTGAAGTCGGGCACGTTGTCCTTGGCTCCAAAGGCGCTGGCTTCGTAGGCGGTTTTGAGCGCCAACTCTAGGCCTTCGGCATCGGTATCGGAGGTGGAGGTAATGCCGACGGTACCCTTGTCGTTCCAGACACGCACGGTGACGCTAGATCTTTGGGAGGCTTTGACCTGCTTAGGTTCGCCTTGATCGACCTGGGCGCTGGTGGAGTCGATGGAGGAGCCGGAGACATCGTATTTGTGAATGTTGAGTTTGCCAGCAATCGCTTTGGCTTGGCTGGCGATCGTGTCGATGTTAAGCATAATCCCAAAAACGAAAAGAATAATGTGACGTAGGGACGAACCGCGTTCGTCCGGCTGTTGGGTTTGGCGTTTGGGCCTAAGTTTGGGCCTAAGTTTGGGCCTGACGTTACCGACCCCCCACGGTGATCCCATCCACCTTGAGGTGAGGCTGGCCCACAGTGACATACACACTGCCGCTAATCGAGCCGCAAAAACCCGCTGCCAAGCCTAAATCCTCTG
>JAAUOP010000195.1 GCA_012034805.1 Synechococcales cyanobacterium CRU_2_2
GTAAGGCATAACTCCAGAGCCGATGAATCAGGTTCGGGCTTTCATTCTAACTTGCGATCGCCCCATCCACCCCCTAGGGGCTCAAGGGTCAGTCTACCGACGTTCTTCTTCGTAACGCCGATCGCGCTTTTAATCCAACGCCACGGGTGACCCACCACTCAACAACGATATGTTTCGCCCTTCCTGCCGATTTCCAGTCATCATTGCTATGGTGGGGCCTAGCCTCCAAATTTGCGCCGAAAATTCGGCGATCGCCATGCGCAACCCCAAAATTTCCCCCGCCTTCGAACCCTTTCTCAGTCACCAAAACAACCAGATTCGCCGCGACGCGATCGTGATTTACCGAACGCCCCAGGCCACTGCCAGCCCAGGCCGCCGCACCGAGCGTTCCCAATCCCGCCGCGATCTGATGCCGCAGCAGGCGAGCCAACAGCAAGAGATCGAAACCCGCATTTTTGATCACTATCAAACCCGCAGCCGCAGCCTCGTGAGCGGCCCCCCCCTCGCCACCCGCAGCCTGGGCCTAGGCACGTTGCCCGTAGCCACAGCAGAAGTCACGAGGCTGACCTTAGCCGCCCTCGCCGACGCACCCGAGGTGGTCGCCGTCTTGCCCAACCAGGCCATTCACTTGATTCAGCCCCAGGCCGTAGACTTCCAGGAGTTGCTGGCGCACGAAGCCGAGCAGGGCTATACCTGGGGGCTGAAACAGCTGGGGGTTCCGGCAGCCTGGGCAACGACCCGAGGTGCCGGGGTGACCGTGGCGGTGCTCGATAGTGGCGTGTATGGTGACCATCCGGCCTTAAAAGATCGGGTGAAGAAATTTGTGGTCGTTGATCCCTTGGGGCGGCGGATTGAGACCCAGCCCAGCTTTGATGCGGGACGACACGGCACCCATGTCTGCGGCACGATCGCAGGGGGCAAAACAGAAGACGGGGTGGCGATCGGCGTGGCCCCAGAAGCTGATTTGATCGTGGCCGGGGTATTGGTTGGCAATGCAACAATGATCACCTTGATTGAAGGTCTGGCCTGGGCGATCGAAAACGGAGCCAACATCATCAACATGTCCCTGGGGTTGGAATATTATGAGCCGCTGTTTGGCAAAATTTTGGACGTACTGATTTCCCAGTACGACATTTTACCGGTGGTGGCGATCGGCAATTCTAACCATGGCAACACCAGTTCCCCTGGCAACAGTTACAATGCCTTTTCTGTGGGTGCCCTCGAAAAACTGGAGCTGCCCAAGCCCTCTTCGAGTGAGGCCCCTAGCGAAAATACCGCCACCACCGACGCCACCGCTGACGCCACCCCGGTTGCGCAGCAGCCTTCAGCTGCTGCCCCGAGTCGCGCTGGGGCCGCCACGGACGACTTGGCGGTGACATTCTTTAGCAGTGGTGCCAGCTTGGTGTTTCCGGGCATGGAACCCGAGCCCCTCGTGAACAAGCCCGATGTTGTCGCGCCCGGTGCCCAGGTCTATTCCTGCATCCCCCCTGAGCAGCGCCCTGGCGGCACTTTTGCTTACACCTACATGGACGGGACTTCGATGGCCTGTCCCCATGTGGCGGGGGTAGCGGCGCTTTTGATGTCGGCGAATCCAGATGCCTCGGCAACCGATGTTCTCAAGACGCTGAAGGAAACGGCACTGCACCCATCGGGTAACGAGCGTCGCCCAGACAACCGCTGGGGCTATGGCATGGTGCACCCCTTGGCCGCGCTAGCGCTGATCCAGTTGGCCTAGGGGCGCGATCGATGCGCGCCTCAGTTGAGCGGTTTGTCCCTACGGTAAACATCCCTGAGGTCAGCAACGCTGTTTTAGGCGATCGCCGTCTCCAACCGGGCAAAAATCATCCGCCCTGCCGAGGTTTGCAACGCCCCGGTCACCACCACCTCTAGCTCACCCCCAATGTATTGGCGGCCTTCTTCCACAACCACCATCGTGCCGTCATCGAGATAGCCCACCCCTTGGGTGGGCTCTTTACCACCCTTGAGAATTTTGAGGCTGAGGCTGTCGCCGGGCAGGTAACTGGGTCGCAGGGCCTTGGACAACTCGTTGACATTCAGCACCTCGACGGTCTGCACCGTGGCAACCTTGCTGAGGTTGTAGTCATTGGTGAGCAGGATGCCGCTGATGTCTTGGGCCAGCTTGACCAGCTTAGCGTCCACCGTGGTAATTTCTGGATAATCCGCCGGGCTGATCACCACGCGATCGGGGTAGTCGAGCCGCAGCCGGTTGAGCAATTCTAGGCCCCGTCTTCCGCGCGCGCGCTTTTGGTCATTGGCCGCGTCTGCCACCTGTTGTAGCTCGAGGAGCACAAATTGGGGAATGAGGATTTTGCCTTCTAGGAAACCGGTGTCGAGCAGGGCCTGAATGCGCCCGTCGATGATGCAGCTGGTGTCGATTACCTTGGTGACCGCAGGCCGGAGCGTGCCCTCCGCCATCAGCAACACGTCTTCTGAATTGGGGTTGAACAGGCGGAGGAGCGATCGCCCATGGGTGTCCGCCAAACTAATCCCCAACATGCCAAACAGCAGCGCAGTCAAGACTGCGGCCAGGGGCTTAAGGAACGAAAATTCCGACGGAAATGACAGCAGCAAAATTGGAGCCAGCACCAGATTGGCGATCAGCAAACCGAGTACCAATCCCACAGACCGACTGAGCAACACATCCGAGGGAAGCGTCCGAATCTGCCCCTGGACACGCCGATAGGTGCCCTGGACAGTCAGCCCCACGCCCCAAAAAATCAGCCCGCCGAACGCCCCAGAGACGGAGCGCAACCCCTCTAGGTTGTTGACCTGATCGAGGGCTGAAATGGGCAGAAAATCGATTCCGTAGAATCCAATCCCAATGCCCGCTAGGATGAATGAGAAAATGACAACGGCATCAAGCATGAACGCGGCCCCAATTTGGATGACCAAGGCTTGGTCTTGACTATTATACGTGCTCCTACGGAGAACCGATGAGGCCCGAACCCGTGAGATCAGAATCGGGCAGGCCCGCCTCCCGTTCCACGGCCCAGGCCCCTGCGTCGATGGCTGCCTACATTCACGTTCCGTTTTGTCGCCGCCGCTGTTTTTACTGCGATTTTCCGGTGTCGGTGGTCGGCGATCAGCGCCACGGCGGTAATTCCGGGCGATCGCCCGCTACGTAGAGGCTCTATGCGACGAGATTCGCTGGGTTGGTGCTGCTGGGTCGCCTCCTGCCACAGGCCTCCAAACGGTGTTTTTGGGCGGAGGGACGCCCTCGCTGCTGACGGCGGCGCAGGTGGCGCAGATTTTGGCGACGCTGCGATCGAGCCTGGGCATGGCCGACCTGGCCGAAATTTCCATCGAAATGGATCCCGGCACCTTTGACCTGGCTAAAATTCAGGGCTATGGCGCTGCCGGAATCAACCGGGTCAGCCTGGGCTCCCAGGCGTTTCAAGATCGGCTGCTGGCGGCCTGTGGACGCACCCACCAGGTCGCCGACATCCATGCCGCCATGGCCCTAGTGCGGCAAGCAAAAATTGAGAACGTTAGCCTCGATTTAATCTCGGGGCTGCCCACCCAGACGATCGCCGATTGGCAGGTCTCCTTGGAGAGGGCCATTGCCCTAGCCCCGACCCACCTCTCCGCCTACGACCTGGTGCTCGAACCAGGAACGGTGTTTGGCAAGCGCTACGAACCGGGCGATCGGCCCTTGCCCACGGACGATGCAGCCGCCCAAATGTATCGTCTTGCCCAGGCAACACTGACGGCGGCAGGCTATGGCCATTATGAGGTTTCAAACTATGCCCAGCCAGGGTTTCAGTGCCGCCACAATCGGGTCTACTGGGAAAGGCGGCCCTACTACGCCTTTGGTCTGGGAGCAGCGAGTTTTGTGGGCAATTTCCGGTTGACCCGACCCAGAACGACGCGGTTGTATTACGAATGGCTGGCCTCGGTTCCCCCGGCGATCGCGGCGGGCCAGACGGTGGAACAGGCACTGGGCGATCGCGTTTCCCCGACCGACGCGTTGCTCGAAACCTTGATGCTGGGAATGCGGTTGGTTGAGGGGATTAATCTGTTGGTATTGCAACAGCAGTTTGGCCCTGAAACAGTAGAAGCGATCGTCTCAGCAGTCCAGCCTTTTGTCGCTCAGCAGTGGGTGCAGCCCCTCGGTCAGTCCTCTGCATCGAAATTACAATTTACCGACCCCGAAGGATTTCTCTTTTCCAACCAGGTTTTAGCCGCTCTGTTTGAGGCTGTGGAGCAGATGGCTCCGTCGGGGGGGCGTAAATCAACCCTCACCCCCAGGTTGATTTACGCCGCGTCGTCCGATTAGCCCAGCCCAGCTGCCGCCCGAGCCTTCTCCGCCTCATCCGGGTGAATGCCCAGACGGGTCAGGTTAATGCGATTACGGCTGTCGATTTCTCGCACCTTAATCACCACCGAATCCCCGACGGAGACTTCGTCCTCAACCTTGCCGACCCGATGCTCCGCCAGCTGGGAAATGTGAATCATGCCTTCCTTGCCGGGCAAGAATTCCACAAACGCACCAATCGGAATAATCCGCGTCACAGTGCCGGCATAGACATCACCCGCGTTAATCCGCTTCGTCATCCCATCGATGATCGCGAGCGCCTGTTTGGCCCCCGCTCCATCAACGGATGAAACCACCACGGTGCCATCATCATTGATGTCTACCTTGGCTCCAGTGCGCTCGGTGATGCCTTTGATCGTTTTTCCGCCAGGGCCAATCACCAAACCAATCAGATCAGGATCGATTTTGATCGTCATCAGGCGAGGGGCGTAGGGGGAGAGATCTGGAGAGGGTTGGGCGATCGCCTCCATCATCTTCTCAAGGATGTGGATCCGTGCCGGACGGGCTTGGTTAATCGCATCTGCGATCGTCGCCATGGGCAAACCATGAATTTTCATATCCATTTGCAGCGCCGTGATGCCCGCATCGGTGCCCGCAACCTTGAAATCCATGTCGCCGAGGAAATCCTCAAACCCCTGAATATCCGTGAGCACACAGACATCCTTGCCCTCACGAATCAGACCCATGGCTGCGCCACTGACGGGCTTGGTAATCGGCACCCCCGCATTCATCAGCGAGAGCGTTGAACCACACACCGAGCCCATAGACGTCGAACCATCCGACGACAAACATTCTGACACCACACGAATTACGTAGGGGAAGGATTCGGCGGAGGGCAGCACGGGCAACAGGGCACGCTCTGCGAGGGCACCATGGCCGACCTCACGGCGACCGGGCGATCGCATGGGCCGCGCCTCTCCCACGGAGTAAGGCGGGAAGTTGTAATGGTGCATGTAACGCTTGTCGGTGTCGGGATGTAAATCATCCGTCATCTGGGCATCGCCCGGCGTTCCAAGGGTCACCACCGACATCACCTGAGTCAGGCCACGCTGAAACACCCCGGAGCCATGCACCCGAGGCGGCAGCAGACCCACCCGACAGGAAATCGGACGAACTTCATCGAGTTTACGACCATCGACGCGGATACCTTCCTCAATGACGCGCTTGCGCATCAGCTGCTTGGTCAGGCCTTTGAAGGTCTTTTCCAACAATTTGCCATCTGCGGCAAAAGCCAGGCCCACTTCGTCATCTTCCTTGAGCGCCGCAACGGCTTCCACCAGCGTCGCCTTCAGTTCATCGAGGGCCGCATCGCGCTCAACTTTGCCTTGCTGGGCTTCCAGAATTTTTTTGATCCCCTTTTCAGCCTTTTTGGCCACAAAGGTCACGACCTTGGGGTTGTCCTCAGGCTCCGTCGGCATGATGTAGGTGATGCCGAGTTCGTCAAGCAATTCGTGCTGGGCCTTGATCAAATCTTGAACGGCTTCATAGCCAAATTCGATCGCTTCTATCACATCTTGCTCCGGTAGCTGGCTGGCCCCCGCTTCCACCATGATGATGCCCTCGGGAGATCCGGCGACGACGAGATCGAGATCGCCTTCTTTAATCTCCTCGAAGGTCGGATTGATGATGAAGTCATCACCCACCAGGCCCACGCGCACGGCAGCCATCGGGCCATAGAACGGAATCTGGGCAATCAGCGTTGCGATCGAAGCCCCAGTCACCGCCAGTACATCTGGGGGCACGTTCTCATCCATGGAGAGCGTCGTTGCCACAATTTGAATGTCGTCGCGAATGCTTTGGGGAAACAGGGGACGCATCGGACGGTCAATCAGGCGACAGGTGAGGGTGCCCCGATCCGGCGGGCGACCTTCCCGCCGCAAAAATCCTCCGGGAATCCGACCGGCGGCATAGAGTCGTTCTTCGTAGTCCACCAACAGCGGTAGAAAATCAATGCCATCACGGGCTTTGCCCCGCGTTGCAGTGACCAGAACAGCCGTCTCGCCCGACTGAATTAACACACAACCACCGGCCTGTGGAGCGAGTAGGCCAACCTTGAGCCGAATGTCCCTTCCATCAAAGGAAATCGACTTATCAATTTCTTGCATTTACTTCTTTCTTCCTTCTTCTTTCTTTCTTCAAAACCTTCTGCGGCAATCCTATCACTGCGTCCCGACGGCTGTTCCAAAACGTACTCAGAAAGATTGGTTTGTATAGACTTTTACTCTGCCTAGTTGTGTCTAGCGGATGGCGTCTAGCGAATTGTGGTGGCCTGCTTGTGCCTAGGGTTTCGGAACGAACAGCTCCTCCTTGTCCTGATTGGCCTCTGCCGCTGTCCCAAAGGGCTTGGTCTGCTCACCATTGACCGAAATGAGCAGCAGATCCGGGCGACTACTGCCCAGGCGAATCTGCTTGCCGGTAACGCGCTCTTTGTAGTTGGAGGCGATGCCTTCATAAACTACCTGACCATCGACCTCGACGAAGAACCAGGCAGATTCGTCCTTTACGGCAATGTCGAGGGACACTTCTCCGGGCTTGGGCTTGGCTGGTAGAGGGGTGGCCGGGGGCTTGGTGACTGGGGGCTGGATGGCCGCAGGCGTAGAGGCTGGGG
>JAAUOP010000196.1 GCA_012034805.1 Synechococcales cyanobacterium CRU_2_2
CCGATCCAGCGCCTACCCAACGAGTCCCAACCCCACCGCAGCCCCAGCACCAGCGCCCATCACCCCGGCCATCACCCCGGCCCAAATCAGCATCGGCAACGGCTCAGATGAAATTTTGCGATCGCTCATGCTCGCCACCTGCCTAAATGGCGCAGGCAGCATCTTGGTCGCCAGTCCCACCTTTTCGATGTACGCAATCTTGGCCCAAGCCCTCGGCATTGCCGTCGTCGATGCCGGACGCAATCCGGAAACCTTTGAGATCAATCTGACAGCAGCCCAGGCCGCGATCGATGCCCCGAGGCCAGACCAGCCCCCCGTGCGCACCGTCTTCGTCGTTCACCCAAACTCCCCCACTGCCAACGCCCTCACTGCTGCCGAAATCGATTGGCTGCGCAGCCTGAGCGATCGCATTCTTGTGGTAGTCGATGAAGCCTACTTTGAATTTAGTGGCCACACCCTAGCCGCTGAGGTGCTGACGCGCTCCAACTGGGTGATCACCCGCACCTTTTCCAAGGCCTTTCGGCTGGCGGCCCATCGAGTGGGCTACAGCATCGCCTCTCCCGAAGTCACAAGCGTGTTAGAAAATCTACGGCTGCCCTATAACTTGCCCAGTTTGTCCCAGGCGGCGGCGTTGGTGGCGATGCAAAACCGTGCGGCGTTGCTGGCGTTGGTGCCGCAGATGCTGGAGGAGCGCGATCGCCTCGCAACCGAACTCTGCACCCTGCCTCAACTCAAGCTCTACCCTAGCCAAGCCAACTTTTTCTTCGCCCAGCTCCAAGCCCAGAATCCAAACCCACAAGACCCAAAGACCCAAGCTTACCTAGGTCAAATTCTCCAGTCGATGAAACAGCAAGGCACCATGCTGCGCCACACTGGCAATGGCCTGCGGATCAGCCTTGGCACACCCGAGGAAAATCAACGCATGCTCGCCCGCCTCCAACAGGTGCTGGCGGATCACGTTTGAGCTGGGTCGGGGCCATTGCGCGAAAAGCCTGGGCGACGAACCTGGGCGATCGTCTTCGGAAACACCCCGACTAGCTCTGCAAAAACCTCATCTGGCAGGGTCTTCAGAATCGGTGCAGCAAAATAATTCTCGAACTGGCTCAAAATCATTTGCGATCGCTCCAGCGGATCCTTCGATCGCGTAAACTGTTGCGTCAGCCGAATCCATTGACGCCGAATCAAATAAGCCCGCTGCCGCTCCTCGTAACCAGACGGCGGCGATAGCAGCAAATTTCCCACGGGCAAAACTGCGACGCAATCTTGATCTAGCGTTCCGCCCACTGCCGCACCAGGCCCCGCAAACTCGGAATGATAAGGCTTGCAGAGGATCAGACCATTACGACGACGATGGCTCACGACCAGCAATTGACCGTTCCTTATTCGCTCCAACATGCTTGAGCCATCCGGTACACCCTAGGGCCAAAACTCTGATCAACCAAACTCCGATCAGTGCGATCGATGAAACCTGAAGCCATCCTTTTTCTTTAGCCAAAGCATAATACATCAATCAACTGATTCTCGGCGGTCGCAGTGCCACAGGCGGCCCATCCAGAGGTTGACGAGAGCCATCGGTCGGTTACAGCTGTAGGCAATATACGAGTAAATACGGCTTTGCTTTTGAACTTAGGATGAAGCCTGGGGTCAAATAGTTGAAGCTGAGAAGAAGTTGGTGTTTAGCCCCTGTCGCCTCAGGTCAGTTGCTCTCGCACTGGCCGCTTTGGGAAAAGCCATTTATAATGGAGAGGCTCGGGGCTGTCATGGTTTCGACGTGTTAGTGAACGTTACCGTGTGATACAGGTCGAGAGTGAGCGCTCTCTCGTAAATCCATGCTCAACAACAAGTAAATGCGAACAACATCGTATCCTTCTCTCGTAAGCCGGCTCTTGTAGCTGCTTAAAAATCCTTTTCGGATCGAGAGGTCTTCAGTACGACTCCGTTAAGGATTGAAGACAAACCCCAACGGATGCTGCTAGGTTATTGCCTCTAGTCCTTGCCTAGTTTAAGAACTCACTGGAGAATCCTATGATCGGGGATAATCGATCGTTCCCGCCCGAGGGTTAGAAGGGCTAAACCTGTGAATGAGCTAAGAGCTAATAACTGATACGGACAGCGGTTCGATTCCGCTCAGCTCCATCGCTAAAGAAGCCTCGGCTGCATTGATTGCAATCCGAGGCTTCTTGACTTTGGCATGAAAATTTAATCGTCGCTAGAACCATTCCGTGTGGAATGAACCTTCTTTGTCGATGCGCTGGTAAGTGTGCGCGCCGAAGTAGTCCCGCTGGGCCTGGGTCAGGTTTTGGGGCAATTGAGCGCGGCGATAGCTGTCAAAGTAGTCGAGGGAGGCACTGAAGGCGGGCACGGGGATACCGTTTTGGGCCGCGAGGCCGATCACTTGTCTCCAGGCTGCTTGGCGATCGAGAATCGTCTGCTTAAACTCCGGAGCCAGCAGCAAATTGGCGAGGGCACCGTTCTCGTCGTAGGCGTGCTTGATCTTGTTGAGGAAACGCGCCCGGATAATACAGCCGCCCTTCCAAATACGAGCCGTCTCGCCCAGATTCACCCCATAGCCAAATTCATCGGATGCCCGCTTAATCAGCGCCATGCCCTGGGCATAGGAGCAAATCTTGGAGCAGTAGAGCGCATCGCGCACCATGTTGATCAGCGCCTGGGTGTCGCCGTAGAGACTGGGCGTTGGCCCTGTGAGCTCCTTGGACGCCGCGACGCGCTCGGCTTTGATGGAGGAGAGTACGCGGGCATTGACGGCAGCGGCGATCGTCGGAATCGCAACGCCCATTTCCAAGGCGTTCACCGCTGTCCAGAGTCCAGTACCCTTTTGGCCTGCTGCGTCCACGATCAGCTCCACCAGGGGCTTGCCCGTCTCCGGATCCATTTTGGTGAAAATGTCCTTGGTGATGTCAATCAAAAAGGAGTCGAGTTCTTCCGTGGTGTTCCACTCGCTAAAAACTTCGTGGAGCTGGGTGTGGTTGAGGCCGCCCACGCTTTTGAGCAGGTCGTAGGCTTCGGCAATCAGCTGCATGTCGCCGTATTCAATGCCGTTGTGCACCATCTTGACGTAATGACCCGAGCCACCGGGGCCAATGTAGGTGACGCAGGGGCCGTCATCCACCTGGGCGGCGATTTTGGTGACAATGGGTTCGATGGATTCGTAGGCAGCCTTGGTGCCGCCGGGCATGAGGCTAGGGCCGTTGAGTGCGCCCTCTTCGCCGCCGCTGACGCCCATGCCAATGAAGCGCAGGCCGGTGTTTTCGAGTTCTTGAACGCGGCGCTCGGTGTCGGTGTAGAGGGAGTTGCCGCCGTCGATGATCATGTCGTCATCGTTAAGCAAGGGCTTGAGCTGCTGGATGACGGCGTCTACGGGGCCACCGGCTTTGACCATGATCAAAATGCGGCGGGGACGCTCTAGGGAACTGACAAATTCTTCTAGGGAATAGGCTGCTTTGGCCTGCTTGCCCACGGCGCGCTCGGCCATAAACTGGTCAGTCTTTTCGCGGCTGCGGTTGTAGACGGCGATCGGGAAGCCGTTGCGTTCGACATTGAGGGCGAGGTTCTCGCCCATAACGGCGAGACCGATAACGCCAAATTTTTGGAGTGACATAGGGGCGTTCGTCAAAATGAAGTTGGCCAGAAAATTAACAAGGTTAGCCGTAAAGCTAGGAAGGCAAAGAAACCGAACGGACTGTCGAGCCGTGGAGGCCTCTTCTCCCCAGACTAGCGCGGTTTTTCGAGGTCATGAGTCTCCGAGATAGCAAAACGGAGCTACTGGAATCGGCAGAACTCTTCGTTGGTATAAAAAAACGAATCGGCGTTTGACTGAACGCGAGTCGGGAGGCAGAGTCTAGGCTGTGGCTGAGATCTGTGGCGATCGACTCCTAATTTTTTGGAAGATTTGGGTTCTGGGGTCGGTTGCGCTCACTGGGCTGCTCTTTGTGGGAGCCCAGTGAGCCCCTAAACCGTCAATACCTGAATCACGGCACCACTGCTGGGTAGCGCCGCCGGGCTGAGGCTGAGGCTGCTGCCGCCACGTTTGACGGGGGTACCGGTCATCAGGTTCAAAAAGGCGTCTACAGGTTGGCTGTCGCAGGTTTTGGCATCGGCGGCGGCGGTGCGGTATTGGGTCGGGATGATCAGTTTGGGGGAGAGGACGGCGATCGCCTGCTTGGCCTCCTCTGGCGTATAGGCCTTAGGGCCCCCCGAAACGGGGATCAGCAAGACATCCGGCGTACCCATGAGAATTTTTTGCTCAATGGAAATCGGGGCCGCAGCGCCCCCCAAATGCACAATCGTCAAGCCGCCCTGGTTCCAGCGCCAGACAATATTGCGGCCAAATCGACGACCCTTGGTGCGATCGTGGTCGGTGCGGATGCCTTGAATTTGTTGGTTATCCAGTTGATACACCCCTGGCTCGAAGAGAATGCGCGGATTACCAGGTAAGCCTTCGGTATAACCCTCGTCAAACAGGCGGCTGCTGAGCATGACCAAATCGGCTTTGACCAGAGGGGCCGCATAGCCAGCGGTGCAGCCAATTTTACGAAACGGATTAACCAAAACTCGCTGGCCACTGCCGCTGAAGAGAAAACAGCTATGGCCCAAGGCCTGAATCATCAGCCCGCTGCTGGAGGCCGGGGCGCTGGAGGCCGGGGCACTTTGAGCGGAGGCTCGGCCTGAGAACTGACCCAGCTGTGAGCTACCGACTGCGGCTAGGGCTGCGGTGAAAAAATGTCGCCGTTTCATAGAATCTTGGGGTCGTGGGGCTTCTGAGTTGGAGTCTGGCCTTTTGGATCTGAGTCTTTTGAATTTTGGTCTTTCGGATCCGGCCTTCGAAATCAAGCAGCTAGCGAGGCAGGGACGCGAGAAAATTGCTCAGGAGCTGCTTCCCAGATTGGGTCAAAATGCTCTCTGGATGGAACTGGACGCCCTGGATGTGAGGATAGTTCCGATGACGCACGCCCATAATCGTTTGATCTGCTACCCAGGCGGTGATCTCCAGAATGTCTGGACAGGTCGATCGCTCAATCACCAAGCTATGGTAACGGGTCGCGGTCATCGGATTTTCGATGCCTTCAAAGACGCCCACATTCGTGTGCGCCACCGCAGAAACTTTGCCATGCATCAGCTCTGGGGCAGCCGTAATCGTGCCACCAAACACTTGGCCAATGCCCTGGTGACCCAGGCAAACACCCAAAATCGGCACCGTGGGGCCGAGTTCTCGAATCAGCTCCATGGAAATACCGGCATCTTCGGGCCGACCAGGGCCGGGGGAGATGACGATGGCATCGGGCTGGAGGGCTTTGACTTGGTCCAGGGTGATTTGGTCGTTGCGAAAGACTTGGATGTTTTGAGCCATGGCATCGCCCTGCCCCAGCTCCCCCAAATACTGCACCAAGTTGTACGTAAAGCTGTCGTAGTTATCAATAACGAGGATCATTCCCGGCCCCAACTCGATCTAGCATGATCTCTGAGCGTGATGTTTGAGTGTAGTCTCTGAGCGTCATGTCTAGACTAGCGCAAGCAGTGTGCTAGATGAGCGCCAGCAGGCGATCGAGCAGAGGCGGCAGCAGCAGCGACACCGCCACAATAATAGAAACCAGGGCTGAAATCAGCACCGCACCCGCCGCACAGTCCTTAGCGACTTTGGCTAGCTCATGGTAGGTCTGCTGCACGGTCAGATCTACAACGGACTCCAGGGCCGTGTTGAGCAGCTCCATCGTCATGACGCCGCCGACCGTCAGCCCCATCACGGCAATCTCAACGGGGGGCAACTGCAAGATCAGCGCCAACGATAGGGCAAATAGGCCCATAAAGACATGAATTTTGAAATTGCGCTGGGTGCGGAAGGCGTAGGTGATACCGGCCCAGGCAAAGCCAAAACTCACAAACAAATTGGAGGCAACACGCCAAGCTTGAGCCCGCTCCAAGGCTCCAGGGCTAGACGCATGACTTGTAGAGCGGGGCGGAGCTGGGGCTTGGGTGTTTTGGGACATCGGGGATTCCTATAGAGACAGGATAGCGAATATCTAAGCGAATATCTCATTGAAGGCTGGGGCTTCAATTCCTACGGTACCCAAGAGAGCGGCCTGTTGCTGCAACATACGCTGTAAATGCTCTTCGTCTGGGTGATCCCAACCTAACAGATGCAGTAAGCCGTGGGCTGTGAGCCAGACAATCTCGGTGCGCAGATCATGGCCTTGTTCCTCGGCCTGGCGCTGGGCGTGGGAATGGAGATGATGATATCTCCCAGCTCCAGGGGAATTCCAGGGGGCAAGGGACTGTCTACTTCTAGGGCTGCAAAGGAGAGGACGTCAGTGGGCTGGTCTTTTTGGCGATATTCGGCGCTGAGCGCCTGAATTTCGGTGTCATCGGTAAAGCGTAGCGTGGCTTCATAGGCGGAGCGCTGCCAAATCGCCGGAAGCGTGGGACGCAGTTGGGTCAGCCATTTCCCCAGGCTCGCGGGGAAAAAACCTTCGGCCCAAGCACCTAAGGCGTCGTCGCTCTCTTGGCACCATTGCACGGCTAGGTCTAGTTCTGTGGGTAATAAATCGTTTGGGGTGTTCATGCATTAATCCCGAAATTAATCTCGATATCCCGCAGGGACGAGCCGTGCTTGTCTGGCTAGGCTCTGCGGGGGAGCTTGGCTTAACTCATCCCTTAGCGGGTTAGGTAGGCTAAGCCGACGAGAACGCCCAGCAATCCCATGAGCGTAAGGCCGAAGTGTTTGAGAGATTTAGCACCTTTGCTGACCATATTGCGCATGGCGAGTTTGACGTAGGAGTCGTCGGGGGCTGGGGGATTTGGAGCTGGGGGATTTGGAGCTGGGGGATTTGGGGTTGGAGCGTCAGAAGTTGGAGTCATGGGAGTAGGGAGGT
>JAAUOP010000054.1 GCA_012034805.1 Synechococcales cyanobacterium CRU_2_2
TATCAATATCAAATGAGCAAGAGGTCATGGCATTCATTCGGGCGGGAGTCAGCTGTTTTTGGCTCCCGCGCCGAGAATTCGGCAATTGAACGCGGGCTAAAGCGGCTTCGATTTGCTGAATAGATGAGGCCATGTCGTTGAAAAACCTGATAGAAAACCTGAGTGGCAACCCAACATCCAGCGCCAGATGTAGCCCTGGAATGCGGTTTAGAATGCGACAACGTTAACACTGTTTGGAAGGGTGTCAAGGGAAAATTTTCGGTTCGTTGCTCGAACGGTCCCTAGGCCCATCGCTTAATCCAGGTTCCGATCCATGGCTCGATCCATTTCCCGAGCTATCTTCCGATCCATCTCCAGGCCATTCTTTCGGTGAATCTCTTGAACGTTCCTTCAGCTCAAGCCGGGCAAATTATTTTGGTGACGGGGCCTGCCCGTTCAGGCAAAAGTGAGTGGGCAGAGCAGTTGGCAGAGGGCGCACGCCAATCGGGCACCCGTACTGTCATTTATGTCGCCACTGCCCGACCCATGCCCGAGGACGCGGAATGGACGGCTCGCCTTGCGGCCCACCGCCGTCGCCGCCCTGGGCATTGGCAGCTTGAGGAAGTGCCTGAAGATTTGACGGCACTGCTCGATCGCGCCAGTGCCGATCAATGTCTGCTGATTGATTCCCTGGGCAGTTGGCTGGCCAATGCGATCGAGTGGGAGGAGGATTTGTGGCGATCGCAAGTCCAAACCTTCCGCAGCGCTCTTGATCGTTGCCCTGCCCTCGTGATTCTGGTTGCTGAGGAAACGGGCTGGGGCGTGGTTCCCGCCTATGCGCTGGGTCGGCGATTTCGCGATCGCCTGGGTCAGCTCACCCGCGATCTGGGGCAACAGGCGGATGCGGTTTATCTGGCGGTCGCGGGCTACGTGCTGCCGCTGCATGGGCTGGGCGATCGCCTCGACGCCGAATAATATCCCGCTCCAGATTCAAAAGCTCAAGGTTTTATCTAGGTTTGGCCCCCCAGAGGCGATTTCTGTCGCGATAGGATCTAGAGCAAGATTCTCTTCATATCGTGATTGGTCTCCTCGATCCATGGCTACCCCAGCAGAACTCCGTCACTATCTTGCCTGCTGGTTCCAGCTCGGCAAATCTGTACAAGTACAACAGCGCGGCCTGTCCCTTTGCCCGTCGCCGGTGATCAACCACGGACAGTACAGTCAGGCCTTCGAAGATTGCTGGCAGCAGCTGCAGCTGCAGGGATTAGGCCAATGCTTTTTGGAGGGCACAGGCCAGAGCCTAGCTGAGCTGCTGGGGGGGAGCTGGGACGTGAGCGACTGCGCTCGCTGCGCCATGCCAATTGTTCAGAAAGTGGGCGGGCTGCCCGAGATCTCCTGCCCTTGTCACGATCTGCCCAACTGGCCCAACACAGAACTTCCGGCCCTAGGGTGAACAAAACTGGCGATCGCAGCTTCAATCTCTCAACCAGCGTCTAGCCAGCAGTCCCCAATTCGGCGACGAATAGGGGACGTGGCCCGTTGGTCTGGCTGTTCAAACTTGACCTGTCGAACTGAAATGCTGACCTGACATATCTCACCTTATATATGTAAGGGCTCACTCGGTAAGTGTTAAACGTTAAAAATATTCCAGCCCTGATTCCAGTCCTCCGCTCATCTTCCTAGTTCGCGCCCCTCCATGGTTCACATCGCCCTGATTCAGCCGCAGATTCCGCCCAACACCGGCAATATTGCCCGCACCTGCGCTGCCACCCAGACACCGCTTCACCTGGTTGGCCCCTTGGGGTTTGAGATTAGCGATCGCCAGCTCAAGCGCGCCGGCCTAGACTACTGGCCCCACGTCAACCTCGCCTGTCACGACTCGATCGCGACCTTCCACCACCAGCACCCCCCTCACCACCAGCGCTGGATCGGCTTTAGCACCGCAGGCCAACAAAACTACATCGATTTCAGTTTTCAAGCCACCGACATCCTCCTCTTTGGCCGAGAAACCAGCGGCCTTCCCCCAGAGGCCCTCGCCCACTGCAGCGAGCTGGTCTACATTCCCATGAGCCAAGCCCATGTGCGCAGCCTGAATCTTTCGGTCAGTGTGGCGATCGCCCTGTTCGAAGCTCGACGCCAGTTAGGTCAGCTCAACTCAGATCTCTAGACCCATCCATCTCGCCAATCGATCTTGCCCGCTGCGGTAAATTCATGGCCAGCTGATAGAAAGTGGCTGCCAATTTACGGTCGAAAAAAGTAGCGCCCAGTACAACAGAACGTTCCTTCGTAGCGCATCTGCTTCACAAAGTTCAAAGATTGAGTCAATACCATCGTTTTATTGTTCAAACTTACTTATCATTTTGCTAGGAAAATATCAGTATTTTTAATTTCTTGCCAACTGGATTGGCGTTCTAGTCGCAGGCCACCCATTTTCTTTGCGTCTCTAGTCTTCTGGTTGGGTCAACTGGCCCAAAACTTGACCTAGTCAGCATTCCCCCTCCCCTCTCCCTGTGGGGTGATACCCCCAATGGGTAAAACGGAAAATTTGTGAGGTAGATCACAGGCAAGTTGCACAAATGATTATCAAAAATAATCAATGACCCAAGGATTGGGCCTGTTCAAGCGCAAGAATTCTTAGATCGGGAGTGAGATTACGTCAAATGGTTACTTGGATAACCATCCCTTGTCCGGATGCTCTTAAAAGTCCCAGTTTGTCTAGCGAATAGTGATAAGAAATTCATATGTGCAAAAGATTTTGCGCTGGCTGCGTGGGGGGAGAGGAGGGCGATCGCTGAAAAGCCCGGCGTGTCTGAGCCCTAATTCCAATTTTTGGGGGGATTTTGATGTTGGACAAAATAAAGTTTCGATGAATTTTTTGCGTATTTCTACCTCGTAAAAACTCCCAAAACCCTTGTTTTGCAAGGGTCAGAGAATTTTAATGTCATCGAGATAGCAAGCTCCTTTGGAGCTGGCACCGTGGGAATTACCGAGGACTTTACCCATCTCCTCGGTGCAAGATTTGCGTGAGCTTGTCTATTTGTAAAAAGCAAGTTAACCTTTCGTAGGTATTCGAGCAGTGTGTATGCAGACGCGCTTCTCCAGCGAGTTTTCGAACTCGTCTACGCGTTTTAGAATGGCGCGTGGGACCTGAAAAGCCCCAGGGATGTGTGGGTAGACGGAATAAAGTACTGATTGTCAGGAGGTCATTTCTTGAAACGAGGATTCCCGCAGAAAATCGAGCCCCTTTTGCCCCAGTCTCTCGATAAAGTCGCCTTGGATGCATTGATGGAGCTGGCGGCAGCTTCCTCTGCTGGTCGGTCTCCAAGTGCTTCAGCGATCAACGAGATTCGCCGTCTCAACGCCGAGGAAATTGCCTCTGTGGTGCGTGAGGCTGAAGGTGAAGATTGGGTAGAGCGCTATCTCAAGCCTTTGGTGATGGGGGTGGATGGTCAACGTCGCCTGCGTACATCGGCAGCGGTGATGGGGTTGGCTCTGTCTATGGGGGCAACAGGTATGCTCTCCATCAAAGGCAAGCCAGCGCTGGCCGCGAATGCAGATACGGCTTCGAAAGTCTCTGGATCTGATCGGGCCGAGGAATTGGCGATCGAGTTGCAAAAACTGGCGGAGTCTGCGGCCCTGGCTGTTGAAGAGGGAGATCTGGGAAACTTTAGCCCAATTGCAACGGTTCCTCCGGCCATGCCTGAGTCTGAGATTCAAAATCAGCAACTCGCGGCTGCCTTCCCTGAGGTTCGGTCTGGAACCTCCTATCACATCGTCCAGTCAGGTGAAACGGTCTCGGGTCTGGCCCGCTCCTATGGCGTTTCCACCGCTCAGATTGTTTCGTTGAATCATTTGGCTAGCGCGACGGCGGTTCAGGCCGGACAGACCCTGCAAATTCCGGCGATCGCCCAGTCTACGCTGCCATCCGCAGCTTCCGTGTCCTCCCCGGTCGATCTCTCCCAGCTCAAGCCTTACCAAATCAAGCCGGGCGATACGATTGATTCGATCGCTCGCAGCTACGACGTTTCCCGAGCTGAGATCATTGCGGTCAACCGGCTCGAGAACCCTGGTGTCTTGAAGGTTGATCAGGTGATTGCGCTGCCGAGTCGTGCGATCGACTCCAGCCATTCTGTTGCTGCACCCAAAGCGCCGTCGTCCCAAGCCCCGGCAACTCGGGTGCTCGCTTCGACGGTCAACTTGCCTGAGCCACCGGCAACCATTGGTGTATCCACCCCTGGGTCTGATGCCGCCAAGCTCAGCGTGCAGCAGCCTGCGGACTCTTCTGGGCGGCAGAGCAACCCAGCCGCTTCCTATCGGGTTCAGCCCGGTGACACCCTGGCGAAAATTGCGCGCAATCTCGGTGTGTCTGTGGCGGAACTGAGCCGGGCCAACCGGATTACGAACCCGGATTTCATCTTTGTTGGCCAGACGCTGGAGGTGCCGGGCGGAATTCAGTCTCCGGCCACAGCCAAGGGCAATCAAAGCTTGCCGCAGCCAGATTGGGTCGCGACGGCTTCGACCAGCGCTCCTTCCAGCATTACCCAAGCCAGCAGTCTGTCTCGCGGCACCAGCCAGCCCAACACCTTCGTCGCATCGGTTGAACCGAAGCAATACGTCAATGGCTTGTTGGGTGAAGTGCGTCAGATGCGCCAAAAGTTTAGAACTCCGACGGATCTGGCGAAGGATTTGCAGACGCCTTTGATCCCTCAGCCGGCACGTAACAGCGAGCCCAAGGTGGCGACGCAGCCCGCTCCTGCTGCGGTCAAGGTTGGTGTGAGTCCCGCAAGTGGTTATCTGCAAGGCCTGGAAGCTGAGCTACGCCAGATTCAGAATAAGGGTGGCCAGGCGATCGCCGTTACGCCACCGCTCCAGACGCCCCCTGGCCAATCCGGCTTACCGGGCTTTGAAGCCCAGCCTCAACAACCCCAGGTAATCGCAGCAGCCTCCCTCGGCTCCCAGTCCTACGAGCCTCTGGCCCAGTCTATTTTGGGTCGTTCCGTCTCACCCGCATTGCCTGCTTTGACCTCCGAGCCCTACCTACCCAATAGCGTCCTCAAGGGCTTTATTTGGCCTAGCGAAGGCGTGTTGAGCTCTGGCTATGGCTGGCGCTGGGGCCGGATGCACAAGGGCATTGATATTGCTGGCCCCGTCGGCACCCCCATTGTGGCGGCTGCGGGTGGCGTTGTCACCTATGCCGATTGGAATGATGGCGGCTACGGCAACTTGGTCGAGCTGACCCACCCAGATGGCAGCATCACCCTATACGCCCACAACAGCACCATCCTGGTGCGGGAAGGCCAGCGCGTCCGCCAAGGTGAGCAAATTTCAACCATGGGCAGCACGGGCAACAGCACCGGGCCACACCTGCACTTTGAGATTCACACACCGGGTCAGGGTGCCGTCAATCCCGTTGGTCTGCTTCCCCAAGATCGATAGTGCTTCTGGAGGATTCACCCCTGGCCGAATCCTCTCGCCGCCCTCCCCTCCTGGTAATTCTGCACATATCCCAATTTGAAGCCAGTTTAGCCAGTTCGGCTGAACTGGCTTTTTTCGAACATGAATTTTCAGGTCATGAATTTTTAGGTCATGAAAATCAACGTTTCTGTTGTAGCGCAGCTGTCTGTTGTGATACGGTAGTTAACCGTTGAGGTTAGGATCTTCGACGCGGCTCAGTAGCTCAGCGGTAGAGCAGGGGACTCATAAGCCCTTGGTCGCGTGTTCAAATCACGCCTGAGCCATTTGCAAGATGTAGATTGATTCCCCATTCGCCGGATTTCTCGCCTCGAATGGATTGCGACTGTGCTACCGTGGGGGACGCCTGGTTAAGTGGGGTTGCTCTGTCTCAGCCTGAACCTCTAGATGCTTAGACGTATGACTTATCAAAACGAAAACTGTTTACGAGTAGGTCAGGAAGCTCCCGGATTTACGGCAACGGCGGTGGTCGATCAAGCGTTCAAAACGATCGCCCTGTCCGACTACCGGGGCAAGTACGTCGTTCTGTTTTTTACCCGCTTGATTTCACCTTCGTTTGTCCGACGGAGGTAACGGCGTTTAGCGATCGCCATGCCGCCTTCAAAGCCCTCGACACTGAAATACTGGGCGTCTCCGTAGACAGTGAATTTTCTCACTTGGCCTGGATCCAGACCGAGCGCAACCTCGGTGGTGTGGGTGATCTCAACTACCCCCTTGTCTCCGATATCAAAAAAGAAATTAGTGCAGCTTACAACGTCCTCGATCGGGAGGCTGGTATTGCCCTGCGGGGTCTGTTTATCATTGACAAGGAAGGTCTGCTGCAATACGCCACCATCAACAACCTCGCCTTTGGCCGCAGCGTCGATGAGACCCTACGAACGCTGCAGGCGCTTCAGCATGTCCAGAGCAATCCAGGCGAGGTTTGTCCGGTGGGCTGGCAGCCCGGTGATCAAACCATGACTCCGGATCCCGTCAAGTCCAAAGAATATTTCGCGACCCTCTAAAGATTTCGCACGGTTGATTTTGTCCTTTTTGGTTTGATCGCTTGCCCGGATGAGCGCCTTTCCGCTAGTATCGTGTAGGTAGGCGGGTGCAAGCTCGTGATTGTGCCTCTGGAGAGGTGGCCGAGTGGTTGAAGGCGCAGCACTGGAAATGCTGTTTAGGGGTGACTTTAACGAGGGTTCGAATCCCTCCCTCTCCGTTATCTGTAGGATGCTTTTAGATTCATTCCGAACCCACGTACTTCCCCTAATCTCTGGCGAGAGCAGATAGAATGGGAGTCAACATTTCCCGGTGTTGCTCGGCCTGGGTCGGTTCGGAGCGAATGGACTTGGTATCGGTTGATTCCAGGTTCTTCGGTTCGTTCGTTGTTCGGGCCTGTCTCGGCTTAGGTTCACGCGAGTTGACTCTGCATGACTCAGCTCTACCTCGGGATATTGAACTAGGAGCGCTTACAGCGAATGGGTAAGGTAGTTGGCATTGACCTGGGTACAACCAATTCGGTCGTGGCCGTGATGGAAGGCGGCAAACCTGTGGTCATCGCTAATGCCGAGGGAATGCGCACCACGCCGTCGGCGGTCAGCTTCAGCAAAGAAGGCGAACGGCTGGTGGGTCAACTGGGTCGGCGACAGGCCGTGCTCGATCCCAAGAACACGTTTTACAACATCAAACGCTTTATTGGCCGTCCCTACAGTGAACTGAGTGCCGAAGATCGGCGAGTTCCCTATCTCATCCGGCGAACCGAAGAGGGCAATATTCGCCTAGTGGCTCCTCGCCTAGAGCGGGAGTTTGCCCCCGAAGAGGTCTCGGCGATGATCATCCGCAAGCTGGCGGACGAGGCCAATCGTTACTTGGGCCAGTCGGTGACCGGCGCGGTGATTACCGTTCCAGCCTATTTCAATGACTCCCAGCGCCAGGCGACGCGGGATGCAGGCCGCATTGCGGGCCTAGATGTAAAGCGCATTTTGAATGAACCGACGGCGGCATCGTTGGCCTATGGGCTCGATCGCGGCCAACGCCAGCGGATTTTGGTGTTTGACTTGGGCGGTGGCACCTTTGACGTTTCGATTCTCAATGTCGGGGATGGGGTGTTTGAGGTGCTTGCGACCAGTGGTGATACGCAGTTAGGGGGGAATGATTTCGATCGCAAAATCGTCAACTGGCTGGCCGAAAAATTCCTCGCCGACGAAGGTATTGACCTGCGGCGAGAGCGTCAGTCTTTGCAGCGGCTGACCGAGGCCGCCGAGAAAGCCAAGATCGAACTGTCTGGTGTTGGCGTCACGGAAATCAATCTGCCGTTTATTACCGCCACTGAGGACGGCCCCAAGCATCTGGAGGCCCGACTGACTCGAGGTGAATTGGAGACGATGTCTGCGGACTTGCTCGAGCGGCTGCGGTTGCCTGTGCGCCGTTCGTTGCAGGATGCTCGGCTCTATCCCCAGGACATTGATGAGTTGGTTTTGGTGGGGGGGGGCGACGCGGATGCCGATGGTGAAGGAGCTGGTGCAGTCGTTGATCGATCGCGAACCCAATCAGAATGTGAATCCGGATGAGGTGGTTGCGGTGGGTGCCGCCATTCAAGCGGGCATCATTGCCGGAGACGTGCGGGATGTTCTGTTGCTGGATGTTACGCCGTTGTCCCTAGGCTTAGAAACCATTGGCGGCGTGATGAAGCCGTTGATTCCGCGCAATACGTCGGTGCCGGTGCGCAAGTCAGATATTTTCTCGACGGGTGAAAATAATCAAACCCTGGTTGAGATTCATGTGCTCCAGGGTGAGCGGAAGATGGCGGCGGGCAATAAGTCCTTGGGCCGATTTAAGCTGATGGGTATCCCACCTGCACCTCGAGGGGTGCCCCAGGTGCAGGTGTCGTTTGATATTGACTCCAACGGAATTTTGCAGGTGAGTGCGCTCGATCGCACCACCGGTCGGGAGCAAACCGTGACGATTCAAGGGGCGTCCACCCTGAGTGATACGGAAGTGGATCGCATGATCCAGGAGGCCGAGGACTATGCCCAGGAGGATAGCCAAAAGAAAGCCAAGATTGATCGACGCAACCAGGTCGAAAGCTTGGCCAGTCGGGCGGAGCGCAAGCTGCGGGAGGTGGCGATCGACTTCGGCATGTATTTTGCTGATCGGGAGCGGCGGCAAGTCGAGAGCTATATCCGTGAGCTGAAGCAAGCGCTTGAGGAGCAAGACGAGCGTGCCATCGACCTTATTCAAGCGGATTTGCAAGACGCTCTGAAAATCCTGGAGCAGGAAATCAAACTTCGCCTACGGGAAGAAGAAGGCGACGATTTGTTTAAGTCGGTGAAAGATACGTTTGCGGATATCAAGGATTCGATTATTGGCGAAGACAGCTACCGTCCTCCTCGAGATGATTATTATGAACGGCCTGGCGATCGCTATGGTTCAGGCGGTTACGGTTCAGGCGGTTACGGTTCAGGCGGTTATGGCCAGGGCAGCTATCGCGACGCTCGCAGCTCCGGCAATCGACCCAACGATGGGCTTCGCCCATCTCCGCAAGATCGCACCCTGCCGACCCGTAATCCCTACCCCCGCGAAGACTTTGGTGACGATGACGATTGGTAATGGGCGTGGAAAATTTCCGCAATTATTACGAAATTCTGGGGGTAGCGCGCGACGCAACGGCTGAAGACATTAAGCAAACGTTTCGACGACTCGCGCGCAAATGCCACCCGGATTTGAATCCCGGCGATCGCCAAGCAGAGGAAACCTTTAAGACCATCGGCGAAGCCTACGAAGTGCTCTCCGATCCGGAGCGGCGATCGCAATACGACGAGTTTAGCCGCTATTGGAACCAGGCGGGCTTCCAGGGGGGCAAGTGGGGCCGCATGGCCGACAGGGACTTTGGCCAGTTCCCCGATTTCAACATTTTTGTCGATGAGCTGCTGGGCAAGCAGCCGAGCCCCAGGGCGGGCCCTCGGGATGTGGAGGCCAATTTGCAAGTTCCCCTGGAGCGCGCCTACGCAGGCGGCCTAGAGCGTATCCGTTTGGAGGATGGTCGGGCGATCGAATTGGATATGCCGGGGGGATTGGTCAGCGGTCAGCAGATCCGGCTCAAGGGCCAGGGCATTGGGGGCGGCGATCTGTACCTCAAAATCGAAGTTCCGACCCATGGATTTTATCGCCTCGACGGTCGAGATATTTATTGCACGGTGCCCGTGACGCCCGTGGAGGCGGTCTTGGGCGCGCCGATTGAGGTGCCAACCCTCGATGGGCCGGTGCAAGTGAATGTGCCGCTGGGGGTGCGCGCTGGACAGCGACTGCGGCTGGCGCGTAAGGGCTATCCCAATGAGGCCGGGGAGCGAGGCGATCAGATTGTGGAGATTGCGATCGCCGTCCCGCCCCAGCTCACCTCCGAAGAGCGATCACTCTACGAACAGCTCTATCAAATTGAACGCTTTGATCCTCGCCGAGACTTGCCAATCTAGTCAGAACACCAAAATGTACTTGCAACTGTAGAGGATACCCTATGGCCCCCCGCGCTTTATTGGCACAATTCATTGGTCAGTGGTCGGTTGGGCGATCGCTCAGACTACTTCTGCTTGCCTATGGCACCCTTTGCCTTTACGGCTTGTTCTGTTCGGAGCGGTTGATTTTTTTGCCACCGCCCGCCAGCTACGGCAAGGGAGATATTTCCCGTTTGCTCCCCGTCGCGGCTGACCGAAGCATTGCGCTGCTGTCCTTGCCCAACCCCACAGCGAAACTGACGCTGTTGTATAGCCATGGAAATGCTGAGGACCTCGGCCACATCCGCCCGAAGCTGGAGCTAATCCGCGACAGTGGCTACAATGTTGTTGCCTACGATTACGAGGGCTATGGTCTGAGCGATGGCAAGCCGACAGAGCGTAATACCTACCGGGCGATCGAGGCGGTCTATCATGATTTGGTGCATGGACAACAGATTCCACCCGAGCAAATTGTGTTGTATGGGCGATCGGTGGGGGGCGGGCCGAGTTTGTATTTGGCTTCGCGGAAACCGGTGGGGGGCCTGATTGTGGAGAGTTCGTTTGTCAGTATCTTTCGAGTGCTGACGCGAGTCCCGATTGTCCCGTTTGACAAGTTCCCCAGCCTGTCTCGCATTCGACGGGTGCAGGCACCGGTGTTGATTTTGCATGGCACCGCTGATCAGACCATCCCACTGTGGCACGGCGAAGCGCTCTATGCCGCTGCCCCAGGCTCCAAGCAGGCCCTTTGGGTGGCAGGGGCAGGGCACAATGATATTGTGGAGGTGGCGGGCGATCGCTATCCCCAAGCCCTGCGAGATTTTGCCCAACTGTTGCCGTAGCATGTCCTCATGGCCTTTGAATTTGATCATCTGTTTATCTGTACTGATCCGGGAGCCGAAGCCGCCGATCGGTTGGCCGCATTAGGCCTCGTCGAAGGTTCTGCCAATGTGCATCCGGGGCAAGGCACCCGCAACCGGCGGTTCTTTTTCCAAAATGCCATGGTGGAATTGTTGTGGGTTGATCACCCCGCAGAAGCGCAGTCTGCGCAGATTCAACGCACCCATTTGTGGGAGCGCTGGCGCGATCGCCGCTCTCCCCTCGTCTGTCCCTTCGGTATTTGTCTGCGTCCAATGCCCAATTGTATGGACAAAACTGCATTTTCGAGTTGGGCCTACCGGCCACCTTACCTACCCGAGCCCCTCAGCATTGCAGTTGGAACAAATAGTCACGTGTTGGGTGAACCGATGTTATTTCAGACGCCTTTTGGTAAACGCCCAGACCAACAGCCGCTCGAAAAAAGTCAGCCGCTGGCTCATCCGCTGGGATTATGCGAAATTACACGTGTGGAACTGATCAGTCCGATCGCCCATTCTCCCTCGACAGAACTGCTTGCAGTTCTAGACACACAACGCGTGAGCCTACGCTGGGGAGCAGTGTATTCTGTTGAAATCGGTTTCGATTATGAACAGCAAGGAAAAAGCCTTGATCTGCGATCGGAACTGCCTTTAACGCTCCGTTGGTAAGATGCTCTGGTGGGAATAAGTGGTGAAATGGTGAAGTGGTGAAATACGTCCTAATTATTCATGAAGTGGAAGACTATCAAGCCTGGAAAACCGTCTTTGATCAGGCTGCTGATATCCGCAAGCAAGCCGGAGAGCTTTCATACCAGGTGCTGGCCTACGACAATGACCCGAATAAAGTGATTCATTTTTCGGCATGGACTTCCATCAGAGCCGCACAACAGTTTTTTGAATCGCCACAACTCATCCAAATCAGAGTGGAAGCGGGGGTGAAATCTCCTGAATTCATCTATTTAGATTTACTAGAATCCGGAACGTTATAGCCTTTTAATCACCAACATAAAACAGTCACCTCAGAGGAAAAGTTGTGAACCAGATTCCGACTTCAGCATTATTCATTCCAGCTAGCATGGGTCAAACCATTTATCCAGCACCCTACAACACGATTGTCCAAGGTCGCTTAAAACGAAAGCTGGGTGAGTTTTTTGGTCTGACGAACTTTGGTGTTAATTTAACCCATTTGTTACCTGGCTCCAGTTCTGCGTTAGCCCATTGTCACTCCAAACAAGACGAATTCATTTTCATCCTAGAAGGCACTCCGACGGTTATTTTGGGGACTGAAGAATTCGTCTTATGGCCGGGTGATTGCTACGGCTTTAAGGCCGGAACAGGTATCGCCCATCAACTGATAAATCGCTCTGATCTCGAGGTGATTTATCTGGAAATAGGCGATCGAACCCCAGGCGATCAAGTCGAATACCCAGACGATGATCTCCAAGCAACGCAGTTACAAAATGGAGCCTGGTTGCTGACGCACAAGGATGGTCGCTCCTATTCGCACTGATGAACAGCAGGCCACCGACTGATTCTGCTCCGAGGCCAACTCCGCGAGCATAATCTGCTGATCTTGGGTAATACAAGACTGCAAAATCGGCTCAATCTCCTTGACTAAAATGTTGTTCAGCAGAAAATTTCGGTTGAGACGATGAGCCGTCCCCCGGTTATCTTTGTAGTTTTAATTTCGTACAGCTTTGCCCACAGAATTTGCATGGCGCGTTCGCGGTTTTGCAATGGCGATCGCTAATCCGGCAAAAACTAGCATCGATCGCATCCTCCAAGCCATAATGGCTGCTTCCGGTTTGGACAAGTGCGTCTAGACCAGGGTAACTAAGTTGCTCAGGGTTTCGGCGACGACGGCGATTGTGTTGCTGTCGGCCAGGAATTCGGCGTAGTCGGCAATGGTGCTAACGCCGCCTAGGTTGAGGATAGTTTCTGTTGCAGCGAAGGTGACGACTTTGGCGAGGAGTTTGCGCCAGTGGATTTTGGGGGTTGCGGTTTGCTCAGTCATGGCGTGCATCGGGGGATTTACATTATTACGAATTGTAACAATATAGTTTCAAGGGATCCAAGGCGGAGATCCGAAGATGACCGAACCACCAACGCGATCTTGTTAACCGCAGTCCGATTTAAGGCGATCGCCAAGACACCCGGTGTTTTCGGAAACACCGGGTGTCTAATCTCTTCTTGAGTTTTTAGCGAATCCAATTTAAGGCAATCAAAAAAACTCCTGAGGGGCTAGGGGTGTCACACCAAATTCTGAGCACTACCCACAGTTCAGATGGGCATGGGATAGCCTGAGGCTGAGAATAGATTGCGTTAATCTTGAATTGTCTACACCAGCAGCCTCAAATTATTCCGATAGATTTCCAAAGGAACCGGCAAAGGAATTGGCAAACAAATCAGCGCATTTACCCAATCCCATAGGTCGCCACGAGGCAAGCATCTCCACCCACTGGAACTTCGACCACATCTGTGGCTGCATTTGTCGTTTCCACACAGATGAATTTCTGATAGGAATCATCCGCTAAATCGCCCGAAGCTGCCGCAATTTCTGCCCAGGGATTCCAGACCACAGCAGTTTTGCTGCCGCTAGAGGTAATATTGATGCGGCGGCCCAAGGAAGCATCCACGATTGCCAGCTCAGATGGCACATTCAAGTAAATTCGATCCACCTCTGCCGCCACCGTCACCGCGTCCAGTTGGGACTTTTCACCACCGCCACTACCCTTGGCTTTATCCAGATAGCGGGTTCCTTCTAGGCCCAAAACCTCCACCTGGCCAATCTCACCCACCGAAAAATAGGTGTGGAGTGCCTGGGTCAGGGCAAAGGGCTGGTCGCCCGTATTGCGCGTCATCAACTGAAGCCGGAGCGTCGTGCCAACGGTGATGGCGATCGCCATCTCAAAGCCATAGGGCCAAATCTCCCGTGTCGCTTCACTATCGCTTAGGCCCAACACGACTTTGGTTTCCCCATCCTCTAGGGTCTCTGTGCTGTTGACATTCCACATGCGGTTGCGTACGAAACCATGGGCCGCGCGGCCTTTGTTCTCGGGGTCTGCGCCAAACCAGGGCCAACATACCGGCACCCCCCCTTTGATAGCCTTGCCCTCCGCATAGTAAGCCTGTTCGCTGAGAAATAGGAGGTCGGCAGCGCCCACGGGCTGAAAGGACAGCACCTGGCCGCCATAGACGGAAATCGTCGCTTTGGCCAGGGGATTATTGATTTCGATCATTGGGAGTCCACCAGGGCCTGCGACAAAGGTAAGCTGGTGGGTAAGCGAGTAGTCTGCATCAAGCTGTTCGAGGGTCATCGCGGTTCACGGGTGAAGAATCAAGCGGGATCTGGTGTTTGAAGCGAGCGTAACGGTCTTATTTTCCATCAGTATGGGCGCAAGGGTGCAAATCGGATATGGCGAATATGGGTAGGCTTAATCTGGGTTGGATCTACCGCGATCGCCTCCGTCCCCCAGCAGCTGGGCTGACGCTGCTAGCCTATTACACCCAAACCTACCCCCACTCCAGTGAGGCAGAGTGGCGATCGCGCATCGAGTCGGGGCAAATTCTGATCGATGGGCAAGTATCGGTTGCCGACGCACGCTTACAGTCTGGCCAAACGCTTACCTACCACCGCCCACCCTGGCAAGAACCCGAGGTGCCGCTGAGCTTCGAGATCTTGCACGAAGATGCAGATTTGTTGATTGTGCATAAGCCCTCGGGGTTGCCGGTGATGCCGGGGGGCGGTTTTTTAGAGAATACATTGCTTTGGCAACTGAAGCGGCTTTATCCCCAGGAGACGCCCGTGCCGATTCATCGGCTGGGGCGAGGCACATCGGGGTTGGTTCTGTTGGGGCGATCGCCCCTGGCCAAGTCTGAGCTGACACGGCAGATGCGAGAACGGCAGATCACCAAGATTTATCGGGCGATCGCGGGGGGCACCGATCTACCTGAACAATTTGAGATCAAGACCCCCATCGGCAAATTGGCTCACCCGATCCTCGGCTATGTTTTTGCAGCAAGCTCATCGGGAAAATTTGCCCACAGCAGCGTCCGAGTTCTACGAAAAGATGTGGACACAACTTTAGTCGAAGTCGAGATTTTTACGGGCCGACCGCACCAAATCCGGATTCATCTGGCCGCCGCAGGCTATCCGCTCTGGGGCGATCCGCTCTATCTGGTAGGCGGTTTGCCCCGGCGATCGCCCGATGGAACAGGGCGGTGGCCCACCCCCGGCGATTGCGGCTATTTCCTCCACGCCTTTCGCCTCGCCTTCACGCACCCGAGAACAGCCCAGCCATTCTCGATCGAATCTGAATCAGCGCCAAACCTACGACTTTAGGGCGGATCAATGGCCCAAGTAAAGGTAGGCCGGGGACTGGGTGGCCTGCCAGAGGTCGTGGAGCAGATACTCGATCGCCTCAGCCGTCTCGGTTAGAAAGATGCCTTCTTCGTCATCGCGATCGACGGTGAGCCAGCTGCCTGTGACACCCACTTCTAGGAATTCAGCATCGACAACCGTCAGGGAAATGTCATGGAGTTTGTCATGAAGGTCGGCATTGCCCAGAGCATGTTCTAGGAGAATCAGACCCTGGGCGCGAGCTGGAATGAGAAAAGATGCTCGACCGGTCTGAACACAGAGGGATTGACCGGCGCGCATGGCCAAGACAACGCGTTGCGCCACGAGACTCTCGAGCGGTGCATTCACCTGCTCTATGTGGAGGCCGGTTTCGGTGTAGATTAGCTTCAGCATGAAAGTCTCCGGGTAGGTGATGAACCGGCATAGGCCAACAAAAAGCCCCCGGTCCTCAGGTAGGAGCGGGGGCTAGAGGCAGTCTGTGCTGCGCTAGATCGGAACCTGTCGGTGCCGCCCGCTCGTGATCATTCGAATCGAGTTGAGGTTAATGCGATGCGCCATCGGGCGCTCTTGACTAGAGCCCAAAATTCTGACTCTGTTTGCCCCGAAGGCTGACTGACCCAGGGCAATGGCACAGCCCACCATCGCACCGAACGCCGTCGCACCGAACGCCGTCGCACTGATCGACGCAGGCGATGTCCGAGCAGAGGCTATTGAGTTCGGAACAAATGGGTATGACATCTTGGAAGGCGATCGCCCGCAACTGGGCACGAGAGGATTTAGAACTGTGGAGTTCGACCGTTGAGTGTATGTTACAGGGTGTAGTACTCGATTGTCTAGGGTTGAGCCCAAACTGGATCAAGTCTGTTGGGGTGGGGCTGACTGCTAAGCCGGAATTTATAGGGAGTTCAAGAAACTGAGGAGCGCTTGGCGATCGCCCACCTCCATAGCCATAAACTGAGCCTTCGAGGCCTCTGCTTCGCCCCCGTGCCAGAGAATGGCCTCTTCAATCGAGCGTGCCCGACCGTCATGGAGATAGCCTGCATAAGGCAATACCGTTTGGGTTAGGCCCAGTCCCCACAGGGGAGGTGTGCGCCATTCTTGGCCTGTGGCGTCAAAGTCGGGGCGATGGTCTGCAAGGCCCAAGCCGAGGTCGTGGAGTAGCAGATCGGTGTAGGGATGAATCGTTTGGTGGGCAAGGGCTGGGATGGGCGATGAACCCGTTTTGATCGTGGGCAGATGGCAGGCTGCACAGTTGGCTTGGATAAACAGCTTTTCGCCAGTTTCAATCGTTGGATCATCAAGTTGAGTGCGGGCCGGAACACCGAGGGTTTGGGTGTAGAAGGTAGCGGACTGGAGGGTGCGATCGCTAATTTCTGTACTAATTTCTGTACCGATTTCGGCCCCGACTTGCGGCGTCTGGGATTCGCCCGTGCCGGATCGATCCGGAAATAGCGGATTGCTAACTCCCATGTCGTGAACATAGGCCGATGCAGTCTGATGACGCAGATTGGGAGAACTGGCCTTCAAACCAAATCGACCGAGGGTAAACCCTTGGCGTTCTGGATCCCAAACTCGGTTGATGCGCCCAGAGATACCATCGCTGTTTTGGTCTGTTGGGTCGGCCCATTGTGCAAGCGTTTTTTCAGGGATTGCTTCCAATAAACCGTCCCCAAACACCGGCGGCGGTATTCGTAAGGAGGTCAGTAGGGTGTCAGGAATGGGTTTGTTTGGATCGGCTTGGCGAATGAGGAGCTGGGGCGATCGCAACCGATAGGAACCACCATCCGGATACTGGCCCGCCCCCTCGCGCCAGGACAGCTCGATTTTGGCCTCTGGCAATTGTCCATAGACTGCATGATCGCGCAGTTGTGTCCCAATTTGAGGCACCGGCACCACCCCGGCTTCCGGCGCGATCGTCTGCCCTGGGCTCACCGGCAAGCTCACTCGCACCAAAGCCTGACCCAACTGCGGCAATCCCCGCCCGTTGCCCACATGACAGCCACTGCAAGAGCTGTTGTTGAACAGCGGCCCCAAACCGGGATTGACCGTTGCTGGAGCCGTGACAAAAACGTCATCAAAGGCAATATCTCCGGCAGTATGTAAATCCATTTCCTGGGGCGTGAGGCCTGGAGCTGGGTTACCGAAGGCGCGGGAAGAGCGATTGTTGATCGTGGTGCTGCCCCCGGCTTTGGGGAGAGATTGCGATCGCCAAGACAGGCGATCGCCAGCCAGGGTGGTTGATAGCAACAACGCCGCCACACCTGCCACCACCAACAGCAGCAGGTAGGTCAAAAGCTTGGATGAACGTAGGCTGGAATAGAACGTCATGGGTCAAGGGTCAAGGTCGGGGTTGGGAGGAGAGCGAGATCCTCAAATCAGCGGTACAAGCTTGGTTTCAATGGTCGTCTTGACTTGGGTAATTGCATCCACGGCAGCTTCAATCGTTGCTTTTGCATCCACGTCAATCAGACTTTTTTCTAAAGGTTTTGGGATACTGTCCAAGGCTGTTTTTGCTGCCAAGAACTGGGATTTTAGTTCACGGTCTAGGGCTGGATCGACTTGCGCGACATAATCACTCAGACTCAGGTCAGAGGTTGTTTTGGCCTCCGCGAACGAACCCAGGTAGCCATTTTCTGCACTTTGTAAGTTGCTCGCTAAGTCGTTCATCGTCTGAAGACTGAAGCGACTCTCTAAACCAGCAGTATCCTGGGCTAAAAACGGGGCCTCCAGCTTTTCCTCGCCGACTTCGGTCAGGCTGTCAATGATGCCCGTGACCAACTCTTGGGCTCCGGCGACGAGGGTTGGATAGACCGAGTTATTGGTGCCTGCTGTTGTGAACACATCTTTGTAGGCGGGCTGGCCGTTGACACCCTTGTCCCAACTGGCCAGTAGTATCGCGGCTTGAGCATTGAGATCTTGCCCGAGGGCTTGCAAGTAGGCTGGGTCGCGATCGCCAAACTGGCCCAGCGTCTTATTATTCGCGGTGCCAAACAAAATATATTCGATCGCGTGCATGCCGCGTTGGGTGTCATCGAGTTGGGCGATCGCCGCCGCATCAAGGGTCTCCGTGCTGGTCAGGAGTTTATCGATATCCGTTTGATTCACCGGCCAAGAATCCATCGCGCCATCCAGGCCTAGGGCGGTGGCTGGCCCAAAGGCAAAGGTTTCCGTTTGCTCCCAAGTGATCCGCGCTGCGGTCCAGGCTTGCCGCGTGGTGGCTAGGGTAGACTCGCTAGGATTGCTCACAAAGGCGTCGATCGCTTGGCTCAGGGCCGCTGTGTCGCTGCTGAACTGCTGATATTTGGGCAGCACCACGTTCTCGGTAAATTCCGCTAAAACCTGCCCCTGATCAAATTTATTCCCCCAGTTGAGATCTTGAGAGACCGGGTCTGCGCCACCCTCACCGCCTTCCCCTCCCTCACCGCCTTCTCCCCCTTCGCTGCCCTCGGCCTCTGCAGAGGTCGCGGATTCTGAGGGTGCAACGTTTCCAGGGGCAGTGCTCTCGGTGATTCCGGAACTACAAGCGGCTAGGCTGGCCGCAAGGCTCACGGCCAGAAAAATCTCGGTGACACTGAGCTGTTTCGCCATACTTAAACTCCTGTTGAGGTGGTGTGCACTGAATCCTGTCGGTGGGTAGCGGCGGGGGTGGGGCGATTCGCTTCGCGAAGCTCCGAAAAGGATCGTGAATCGACATGCACCACTGCCAAAAACAAGGAGCCTGCCTAAATCTAGACAAGGCCTTATCAATAATCTTTATCAACTAGATTCTGCTAGCAGCATAGAGGAAAAGCCAAAATACTTCAAGGCTATTCAAAATCATTCTCAATAAGTGATACATTTTGCGCATGGCCCAGTCGGTTCGCGCTTGGTTTCTCGCCGCTATGACTTCAGGCCCCGAGTTTGCGCCAGATCTGGGCAATTTATCTAGGCAATTTAAAGCGCGCGTGTAATCCCGATAGATACTGAATCTTGGCTGAATGAACCTAAAAATTTTGACAGGATGCTGGGCGAATGTGCGCAAAAAAAGTGAATCGTTAGCCTTCTTCTCGTTTGGGTACCATAGGCCAGGGAAGTGATTCAAATCGGTGTCAACGCAAGGACTTACCCAGGTAATCGCCCAAAAGGACGGCAGAGAAATTAGCCTCCCATGGATTGGCTTCACTGGATTGAGTTCACCGCCGCAACCCGAAATCGCAATCGATGGGGTGTGAATACAATTGGTCTATAACCATGCATATAGCAACCGAGCCTTCGTTTACGTTTTACCCTGAGCAGCTGAGGATACAGCTCCAGCAGCAAACCCACGAGCATTTGTCAGGATACTGGCAAATTCAGTCTTCCGCTTCACCGAAAGGCTCTCAGGTGCTATATCTGGCATTTTCTCGGGGGCGACTGGTTTTTGCCGGAGAACAACCCCTGTCTGGGGCTGGTCTGGTGGGACAGCTATTGAGATTTATCCCCAGGTTGCGCAGCCCTGAACTGGTAGCCTCATGGGAAGCGTTTCAACAGGCCCTCGACCAGGGGAAACCGCTATCAGTTGTGCTGAGTCGATTAGTGTTGATGGAGCGCCTTCTCGGTTATCAGGAACTGAGCTTTGCCATTCGACAACAATTTTTTTTACTGTTTGACGCCTATAGCGCCACATCAGGAAAGGCGATCTTTGTTCCGGATAACAGGGTTTCGACAGAGCGACCCATCGTGGGGTTTGCCTTGAGTGAGCTAGCTCAAGAAATCGAACAACGGCAGGGGCAATGGAAGCTGTTGCGGAGCGTGATTCCGTCGGTACATGATGCGATCGCGGCTCAACCCGAGATGATCCAAGCGCTTCTAGTCAGTGAAGCTCAGAAACAGCAGATTTTGGCCCTAACCCGTCAACCCCGCAGCATTGATAAAATTGCAGCTGAATTAGGTGAAGACACGCTCAAAATTGCTCAACTCTTTGCCCCGCTCATTACTCAAGGTGTCGTGACTCTCCAGCGAACCCAATCTGTGTTTTCAGGAGCAGTCCAGCCCTTGCCGCCCCCTGCGCCTTCGCCGTTCCCCTTGCCAACAAAGCCGCCACTGCAAGCAAAGCTAACACCCCAGAGCCAGGCCGAAGCGATAGCGGAAATCCCAGTCACATCAACCCAAGTCACATCAACCCAAGGCAAGACAGACGTATTCGTTGTCGATGATTCGCCCATGATGCTGAAGCAATTCCAGGCGATTGTGGGTGCTTGGGGATATTCAGTCCGATGTTGTGACCAAGCCCTTAAGGCCGTTCACGCCATGCTGGAGTCTACACCTGCCGTTATTTTTCTAGATATCAACATGCCTGAAATGTCTGGGTTTCAGCTCATTCGTGAGATTCGACTGCAGCCACAACTTGCGAATATTCCAATTATTATTCTCACTGCAGAAAAATCTTTCTCGAACCAGCAACGGGCACGTTGGTCAAAGTGTGAGTTTCTCTCGAAACCTCTAGAGACCCAGGATGTTCAATCTTTTCAGGCCGAGTTGTTTAAGATTTTAGAGAAAGTTGAGTCATTGGCGATCGCCAGCTAAGTTTTCCAAGTCGATCAATTTAATCGTTTTATAGGACAGAGAAATGCGTTTTTTAGTCGTTGATGACAGTTCCGTCGATCGCCATTTGATGACCTCACTCCTCGAAGATATGGGACATCAAGTGGAAGTCTTTCAGAGTACTGAAGGTGTGCTCGATAAGATGAAGTCTAGCGATTATGCTGCGGTGATTTTAGATATTGTTATGCCCGAGCAAGATGGCTATAAATTTTTGCGAGAGCTGCGACTCAATCCATCGACCAAGCAGCAATACGTTATTTTTTGTTCCAGCAAAAAGACACCCATTGAAATCGACTATGGTATCAAACGGGCCGGGGCAAACGACTATATTCCGAAGCCCGTAACACGCTCTACGCTTGAGGCTGCGCTGCAAAAAGTCTAATTATGCTCAAGCACTTTCCAGATCGCGTCACTTCAAATCCTGCCATCGATCCAGTTACCCACTCTTCTTTAGCACAGACAACAGGAAAAACTGAAAATTCTGCTGGTACTCAGGTCATAGAAATGATGCAAGAAACGAGTGAACAAGTCGTCACCCTAGATGCCAAATATGCTCCCCATATCTTAACCCAATGTGCGGGTAGAACACTATTTTTTCCCACCTCCTGGGTGTTGGATATCATCGTGGTGGAGCGCTCAAAAATTCTTCGCCTGCCGTTCTATGCCGAGGCACTCTTGGGCGTCGCCCACTATCAAACCAAGGTAGTGCCCTTGGTGACGATTGGACACTCGACGACCGCTGGGTTTAAGCCTACCCAATCTAGCCTAATGGCGGTGCGGCTCGGAGAAGCGACTGGATCACTCAACGGCGTTGCGGTGGTGGTTGATCAACTGTTAGGCCATGCCAATGGGAATGCCATGGGCGATCGCTTCCAGCTCTCTGATATTCCGCCTGATCTCTGGCAAGCTTTGGCTCACCCTGTCTAATACCTGTCTCAATCACGACGCTTCAATTTATATCTCTAGTCCAATTACCTGGTCTAATTTCCATGCAATCTTCTAATCTTCCCTTACATTCCCAGGTTCAAACTGGATTTTTGATCAAACTTCGTAACCAGCTGGGGCAAAATCTGCTCCCCACTCTGGGTCTTGTCGCGGCCACAAGTACGATACTGGTCGGAACCTCTGCTTGGAGAACCTGGTCTGTTTACCAAGATTTTAAAACTTCGGTTTCACGCAACTTTGAATTGCAAAAGTTGAGTGACAAGGTTGTCTATCTGGACGAAGTTTTAACCATGTCTTCTCGTATGGGCGCAAGTACTGGCGACACATCCTGGGAGACGCGTTACAACGAGTTTGTTCCACAACTAGATTTGGCCTTGGCCGAGCTACTGAAACTTGCTCCTGAGCACCAAAAAGGTACCAGCCAGACCGACGAAGCCAATACAAAACTCATTGAAATGGAGACCCAAGCCTTTCAATTGGTCAAACAGGGGCAAAGTAAAGTAGCTCTGTCTGTACTTTTGGGTTCGGAGTACAAAAAGCAAAAAGACATCTATGGGGAAGGCATTAACGCAACGCTCAACAGTATCCAAACAGCAGTCGATGGTCAAATCGCGACCTACAGCCGACAGCTCTCTCAATCAGCACTCCTGGCTGCGCTGAGTTTTCCGCTATTATTGGCTAGCTGGACAGTTGTACTAGCGCTTGTCCGTTCCTATATTCAGGAGCAGACCGAAACCCAGGGGGCGATTCAGCAGCTCAATGCCGATCTGGAGAATCGGGTACGCGTCCGAACTGAGCAGTTGTCTCAGCAAGAACAGTCAACTCGCGAAGAAAGCGAAGTCCTCCAGGCCGATGTGGCGTTGATTCTGGATGCGGTCTCTGCGGTGGAAAGTGGTGACTTGACTGTAGAAGCACCTGTGAGCGATCGCATCACGGGCCTAGTCTCCGATACCCTCAACCGCCTAGTCGAGGAATTGGGACGCGTTCTGGCCCAGGTTTGGCAAGCCTCCCAGCAGGTCTCATCCGGTGCCCAGCAACTGGAAAGTATGGCCGGAACAGTCGCAAGTAATACGACCCAACAGGCTACCTCGATTGGCCAGGTATTGCAGTTGATTGAGCAAGTCGAGCGATTTGCCCAAGAATCAGTACAACAGATTCAAGGTGCCATGCAATCATTGCGACAGGTATCGGGCTCGGCAGAGCAGGGCGAGGTGGCGATCGCAGCTCTCAACCAAGGCATTGAGACCCTTCAGCAAGGCACTGACCAGATCGTCCAGCAGATGAAAACACTGGGTGAATTTGTTGGTTTGACCGATCAATTCTTGCAAGAACAAAGCCAGATTGCCAGTATGACCCAGGTGTTGGCCATGAACGCTTCGTTGGTTGCAGCGCGGGGTTCCGAGCAACGGGATCCGGCTCAGTTTGTGGTGGTAGCGCGGGAATTTGAGGCGATCGCTAACCAGGTCGGCAACCTGGCCCAGCGCACGAGTACTGGCTTGGTTTCGCTGGAACAACGTAGCAGCCAAATCCATAATGTGGTCTCCTCCGTGGATATCAACGTTCAGAACTTGGGTAGTTTGGTGCGTCAATTTAACCAGGGTGTCGATCGCTCCCGCGAAGCCTTTAGCGGGGTAGCGGCATCGGCTCAGCATTCTGTAGCAGCAGGTGAGGCTTTGAAACAATCTAATCAAAGTATTGCTGAGGCAACCCAGTCAACGGCACAACTCATGCGAGAGATTGCCGCCTTTGCCCAGCAAACGGCACAACTGACCCAGAAATCCCAGCAGCAGTCTGGGCAAATGGAAGGGTTGTCGGGCCGCCTCTTAGAGACGATCCAATTCTTCCAATTGCCTCAGACAGCCCTTGCGGTTTCGATCGCGAGCAGCCATCAGCAACCGCCTCTTGCGCAATCTGAATTAGACACTGAGACGTTACCCAACTTAGTTGCCACAACGCCAAAAGAATCCCTGGTTGATTGGGAATCAGATGTAGCAACATCAGAGGCTAATGCAATGACGGATACAGATACAGATACAGATACAGATACAGATACAGATACAGATACAGATACAGATACAGATACAGATACAGATACAGATACAGATATAGATGCAGATGCAGATGCAGATGCAGATGACGCTGACATTGCATCCTTAAAGCTTCTGCTGACGACGACTGGAGAATCCTCCCTGCTCAACTGAGCGGGTTGAACAGATAAGCGAAAGAAACGTTAAGCAGAGGGAAGCCCTCCAACGCTATGAACTATTTTGTTGAAGATCCAGAGGGTGATAGACGTCTTGGATTTGAATTTTCGCCAGAACATCCGCCAGAACATCCGCCAGAGTACTTGATAGAACAATTGATGGAGCAGCAACTTCAGAAAGAGTTACTGGGGATGTTCGAAATCGATTCCCAGCGGGACCTGGAAAACTACATCCAGGGAGCGCAACAGCTGACCCCATCTAGCTGGAAACAGGATATTCAAAGCCTGTATCGAGCGATTCATACGATTAAAGGCGGTGCCGTGACGGTGCGGGCTGAGGGTGCTCTGGCGGTGGCTGCAGTTTTGGAGGATTTGCTCTCCGATTTGCGCTATCTGGAAACAGCTCCGGTGCTGACCGACGGAATGCTGCAGGCGCTGCTACAAGAGGGCGGAGAACTGTTGGCGATCGCCCTAGCCGCCGCCGCTGAGCCGGATCAAGGCATCGCCACCGCAACCTCGCTGGTCACACGCCTACTCCAGATGCGCCAGGAGGTGCAGATGACCCATGTGGGTGAATGGGATGCCCAAACCCAGCTGCGGCAGGAGTTTATCCAAGATGGGTTTGATTTAGTGGTCTTGGATCTAGAGATTGCACTGAGTCAGATGAGTGGCGAAGACTCAGTTGGTTTAGCAACAAAAAATGTCGCCGAGCAGGTGTTGGGGGAGTTGGAACACATTGGGATCGAGTTAGAGATGCCAGGAGGCTGGGGTGTGATTGTGGGAGAGGCGCGATCGCTCCTTGCAGAATCCAGTGCTGAGTTGTGGCGATCGTGCTGGCCTGAGTTGTTCCAACAGCTCAAGGAGAGTGCGCTGCATCCAGATCATGTGCATACATCAGAACTGCCTGTTCAGATTCTCGAACAGCCTCCCGAACAGCTCTCCGAACAGCTCTCCGAACAGGCACTGTCAAGTCTCGACGCCTTGGCGAGCCTGGGACAGCTACTCGAAGCACAGTTAGATTGCCCTGCAGCCTCGAGTCTACCCCAGCCCCCTGGGCCAGTTGCGAAGCCCGTCTTAATTGAGTCACTCAACCCAACACCTACACAGCAGAATCGCCCGGAACGCAAGCCTTCAAGTCCAACGGAAAGCATCCAGGTACCTGTTCCACTAGAGCGCCTTGAGAAATCGGCCCACTCGATGGTTGAAACGATTCTGGCGGCCCGAACCGCAGCCGAAGCCTATCAAGCTCTGCAGGCACAAATCAACCAAATTCTAGCGATCGTCCAAGATAGCAGTCAGTTCGCTACACAACTTCGTCAACTTCAGGATGACTACGCCCTACTCGACAACCTCCAAGCGGGTATGGCACAAACCCAGGGAGGTCCCACGCCAGAACGCTATCGTAAGGGCTATGTCACCATCAATCGACTGTTGGAGATGAATCTGCGCCTGTCTGAAATTGGTGCGGAGGCGGAGCAAACCGCCCGTCAAACCGGCGCTTCCCTCCAGTCTTTGGACCGCGAGCTGTTAGAGCTCAAGGACACCATTGAAGCCAACCAGCTCATCCCTTTCAAAAACGTGGCCTTTCGAGTGCGGGCCATCGTACGGGAGCTGACCAATCGTAACGATAAAGAAGTGCATCTCGCGATCGAGGGGGAGTCCCTAGAAATTGATGTTGGCGCATCTCGTCAGCTCGAACCTGCGCTGCTGCATTTGATTCGCAATGCTTTTGATCATGGTTTGGAGCCCACCACTGAGCGCCAAGCCCTGGGTAAGCCTGAAATTGGTCAACTGCGCCTATCTCTCCAGCGCCGAGGCAATCGCTTGGTGCTACAACTTCAGGACGATGGACGGGGCATTGATCCACGCTTGGTTGAGGCGCGGGCGCGATCGCTGGCCCTGCCGCTCACCCAAACCGACACCACCCAAAATCTGCTTGCAGTTCTCTGCCAGCCCGGTTTTAGCTCCCAAACGGAGGTCAGCGAACTTTCGGGCCGAGGCGTCGGCATGGATGTGGTGGCCGAACAAGTCGCCTGTCTGGGCGGTACGCTCACGCTCGAAACTCAGTTGGGACTGGGCACGAGCTTCATTCTGTCGCTGCCGCTGCCGCGTTTGCTGGAGCCCTGTATTTTGGCCCAGGCCGGAGCACGCATGTTTGCGATTCCTGCGGATCAGGTGGTGATGACCCAGGTGGTGAGTCAACTCAACCTAGAGTCGATGATGCAGATTTCAGCGCCAACGCGTGCGGCCCAAATGAGCGCTGCCCAGGTTCAGTGGAGAGTGAAAGAAGTTGGGGGTGAGCATTGCCCCGCGATCGACCTCCTCACCTATTGGCAACCCGAACTGAGCGGTCGTCCGCTGCCTGCTACGGCGATCGCGATTCAAATTCGTCCAACATCAGACACCGCTCCCTTCTATGTGCTAGCGGATAAGCTCATCGGTCAGCAGGATTTGGCGATCGAACCTTTCCCCAGTCCAATGGAGACGCCTCAGGGGATTTTAGGGTTGAGTTTGCAACCCAATGGTCGCTTAATCCCTGTCTTGGAAGGAACCTCGTTCATCCTACCAGCGATCGCACCACCAGCTCAGAGCCTACATCCAGCGGTTGCTATCGCAATGAACCAGATGTCTGAGCCAGTGGCCGGCTCCGTGACTGGCTCCGTGACTGGCTCCGTGACTGGCCCCGTGACTGGCCCCGTGACTGGTTCCGTGACTGGCTCCGTGACTGACTCAGGCTACCCACTGACGCGATCGATGGAAGCTGACCCTGCAACGCCCACCATTTTGGTCGTAGATGACGCTGCACTCATGCGCCGCCGCCTCAGCGCCAGCCTCAGTGCCTATGGCTATCGGGTGGAGAGTTGCGCTGATGGCCTAGAAGCTTGGAACTGGCTCCGGTCTCACCCCCAGCCTGCGCTGATGATTACGGATATTGAAATGCCGTACTTGGATGGGTTTAGCTTGACCGATCGCTGCCGCAAGTCGGAGATGACCCAGCCGATTCTGGTGATTTCTTCTCGCTAGCCGAGGAGTGGAGCCTAGAGGCCAAGCGGGTTGGGGCGACGGACTTCCTCACCAAGGGCTTCTCAACCTCGGAGTTGTTGCGCAAGGTTGAGCAATTGCTCAACCCGGTGTTGACGCCGTCCTAAAGCCCTTAAACTGGCCATGGGAAAAACGTCAGACCAACAACTCCCTCTACCACAATAAGGGTGAAGTCAGGCCTGAGAAAAGTCAGATCTCAGAACACTCATCTCATTTTGAGCGCAGGCAGTTTTCGGCCATTTTGATTCAAGATGAGGCGATCAACTTGGTCTGTGGAGTTTTTGAGAAAGGTAATTTCGGCTTCGACAACCGTGAGGAAAAATTCGGTTTCAGTTGCGGCAAAGAGTTCGAATTTCTCTTGTCCTGTCGCTTGGACATAGAGTTTTCCTTGTTGCTCAGTAATCGTCAAAATAAAATTGGGATTGAGCTCATAGCGCCCCATATAGGTTGCCAGGATGTTTGAATCCACCGCGATCGCGGTCTTGGGTGGTTTTCGTTGGGCCAAGGGAATGCGGCGATCTAAAAGGTGTAACCCAAGGTCATCAATGTCATTTTCAGAGTTGGATAAAACGACGATGCCTCGGCGTTTGTCTTTGATGAATCCAATAAAACTACGAAAACCACCGGTACCGCCGCTATGGCAAATGATTGCTTGATTCTTTTGGTTGAGAATGTGCCAACCTAGGGCGATCGCCAAATTTTGCTCGTCGGTCTTGAGCTGAACAACATGGGTCTTCTGTAAGCTGGCATTCACCGGCGAAGGTTGAAGCTCCAGATTTGCCGCCAAAAATTTCAATAAATCATTCACCGTTGAACGCAATGCTCCTGCTCCGGCCAATGTGGGCAAATCCCAATAGGCAACTGATTGACCCAATTGATTGTGGCCTGTGGCAAAGCGAGTTTGTTGAGATGAAGTGAGCTGGATACGAGTATCTTGCATCTGCAATGGCTGGGTGATTTGATCGGAGATCAATGTTTCATAATCCTTGCCGGTTTGACGACTGAGCAGATGCCCGAGCAAACCCGCTCCCAAATTGGAATATTCATAGCTGGAACCCATTTTTCGAGTCAGTTGATAGCGATCGAGAAAATCATAGAGTTGCTCGATACTGTAATCAGCGTAGGGGTTCTGAATATCCTCAGGCGCTAAGTTGTCAGGCAAACGCGGCAAACTTGAGCTATGGCTTGCTAGGGCTTGCAAGGAAATTGCTTGTCCTTCATAGCTTGGGGCTTTGACAGAATCGGGTAAAAATTTCGAGATGGGATCTTTGAATCGTAGTTGATCTTGTTCTGCCAATTGGACGAGTGCTAGGGCCGTGAATACTTTTGTGATGGAACCAATTTCAAAGATGGTATTGCCATCCACTGAAGTTGCTTCAGCAGAGTTCAACAGGTCAGTCTTGAGTTTGCCGTAGGCAATGACGTGGCTTCCCCGATCGTCAATCATGCCAACAACAATGCCGGGGCTTTGTTTTTCTTGATCCACACGCCGTTGTAAAATAGCTTGGATTTCAGCATCGCTCAACATCGCCTGAGCCGATGAATTCAGGCCAGGGAGAGAGAAGGACGAGAGTATCCAGGCTACAAATTTCTGCATGAGTGAGATTTCCCTGTTTGAGAAAACAGCTTCAATCCATCACCAAATCTCCCCGCTCTACGGTGAGCGTGTCAATTTGCTCGCTTATTCTTCCTCTTCTGCGCCGAAGTCTTCAGCGGCTGCGCTCTCTGGGTCATCTAGGCTGCCCGCTTGCCCATAGGACAGCTGACTGAGTAACGTCAGCACGCGACTGCCGCGCTCAATGCCGATATC
>JAAUOP010000197.1 GCA_012034805.1 Synechococcales cyanobacterium CRU_2_2
GTCGAGGGAGGCAAGCCAAGCACATAAACAGGTTCTAGAGACGTATGGCATAAGCCAGAATAAGTTGGCTGTGGCAATGGACATCAGTCGGGCAAATGTTGGTCGCTGGTATCATGGCTTAGACCCCAGTGCTGAAAATATTGCAGAGATTGCCATGGCACTTAAACACATCAATCCTGAAGCTGCCAAAGCCTTTGTTCAGCTTTACCTGGGTACGATCGTTCAGGACGAAACCTCCACAGCAGACTGACTATTTAAAGAAAACACGGTGCAGCCTCTACAGTTTTATGCCCTAAGCAAAATAGGAGAAGAAAAACTTGCTGTTACACCAGCATAATATTGTGTTATCCATGCTATGCTATATTCACATGTTTATTGAAGTGTCAATAAAAAAATTGATACTTCATAAAAATAAAAAGAGCCAAGCTACTGTCAATAGCTCAGCTCATAGCTTCACGGGAAGCCAGTTAAATGGTGGGTCTTTATTTTTAAAGCACATAAGTGCTACCTTCCTTTATTTTGTTTTTTGAAGCCAGCATTCGCACTGGATGCTTCTTGCTGGCTTCATTTTGACATGGTACTATAGTTCTAGCATTTTGGTCAAGAAGCTTACGGTAATTTTCCTGATTCCCATACTCCGCTCAGGAATCCGCTAGGAGATTCTACCTACTAGCCTCATCAACCAGTGTCGAGCACGAGGCAAAGCTTCAGAGCTTCATTCCCAATCTGAGCATGAGGCATAAAAAAGCTATTCTTGCTATCTACTAAAGCGGCCAGGCGTTTGTTTGCTGGCTGGTTCCGGTTTTCTGGCTTCTGCCAGGGCAAATTCGAGTTCTCTGAGGGCTTGCAGAACTCGCTGGCGGTTGACGGTGTCTTTTTGCTGGGTAAAGAGTTGTTCTGCTTGTTTGAGATCGGCAGCAGCTCTGACTTTGTCGCCACTGCGGAAGTAGGCAAGTCCCCGGTAAAAATATGCCATGCCATCCTGGGCATTGAAGCCGATCGCTTCGGTGTAGTCTTCGATCGCGCCGACCCGGTTGCCGACTTGCATGCGTGACATGCCGCGATAGAAATATGCCAGGGCAAAGTTGGGTTGATGGCGAATTGCCTGGCTAAAGTCTGAAATACATCCCAGTTTATCGCCCAGGTCGGTGCGAGCGGCGGCGCGGTTAAAGTAGGCGATCGCATTTTCGGGGTTGAGTTGCAACGCGTTGTTGAAGTCCATAATGGCACCGCCTTGGTCGCCTAGCTCATAGCGCGATAGCCCCCGATTGTTATAGGCGACATCATTGTTGGAGTCGATTCGTAGCGCTTGGGTGTAGTCCGCGATCGCACCTTGTTTATCCCCCAGATCGTAGCGAGTGGTGCCCCGATTGAAGTAGATATCCGCATTATCCGGATCGGGGGTGGCTCGATCGAACCGTTCAATCAGGCTTTGAATCACGTCAGCATCCTCGGTCTGTAGCCCAGCTAGTCCATGAGGAAAATGTGATGGGCAATCGGCATAGGATGAACTCCCAAGCCCGCAAAGCTGCGATCGCAGACTACAAAATTTTCGTGCGTGCCCAAAATTTTGAAGCGAAACTGGTCAGGATGTTGTTTTTTGATCTGTGCCAACTGTCTCAACAGGCTTTGCAAAAAGCCTCGCTCTACCCCCACCATCCAATCGCGGTTGGTACAGACAACGAGGAACACGAATACGGCTGGCATCTGCGAGATGACCCCAGCCAATATCAATCCGCACACCCCGGCGAAGGGCTTTTACACATTTTTGAATCAAGGCATCGTCGATCGTCTCTGGCGTGGGGTAGGGCTAACGATAATAACCCGCTCCTGGCTATTGTCTAGCGCTGCCTCCAACACCAATCGACCATTGATCGGGGGCAGGGGGTCGATCGGCACTTCTGCCGAATCTAGCCTGTCATTGTCTAATCCATCTTCATTGGGAATACAGAGTTTTCTAAAAATGCAGACTCAGGAAAGTCAGGAGTGGTGATCGTCGGTGCGGTCGCCGTCACCTGAAGCTGCGTCTCTAGCATCGCCAATTCTTCGGCAAAATCAGCAAGGGTGCTGTCTGCCGTGTCAGTGGCAGTTGCCGCAAATGCCTGCAACTCCTGCTCAATTTCATTGACCGATTCATCTTCTAGCTCTGCTGCATCAACCGACTCTGTTGCACTCAGAGATGCCGATTCAATCGTCGGTGCTGCTGCTGCTGCTTGCGAGGTTTCCCAGGTTGCAGACAAGGGTGCTTCAATCTCAGAAGCAAGAACACCCCATTCACTAAACAAGGAAGGATTTTCGGGTTCGGGAGCGATCGTTGCGTCAGAAAATTCAGCCGCCACAGTAGAGACAGGCAATGCTGACTCTGTTGAGAATGCTGTATCAATTGCCAGTTCTGATGGAACTTCAGAGTCGGATTCAGTTGATAATTCAGTTTCAACAATAGATTCAGAGGTTAATTCTGAATCTATTTCAATTATAGTGTCCGTTTCATTGATAATTTCAGATGCAGTTTCCAATGTGTTTGGAGATGCGATTTCAGAAATCAGTTCGGGTACTGATTTTGATCCCTCTGCAAACTCTATTTCGAGCTTTGCCTCTGTTTCAACCACTGGCTCGGTATCTTCAGGAAATGGTAAGTCAATCGCGGTTGCCAGAGCACTCCACTCCCCAAACACAGAAGGGCTTTCGGGTTCACGATCTGGAGTCACCACTGGGTCAGAAAATTCTGTCTCTGCTGCTAATGAGAGCAATTCTGGCTCTAACCCCAAATTAGAAGCAATTTCAGAGGCAATTTCAGAATTAAATTCAATGGCAGAGATAGGGTCAGCCGCAAATTCAGAGCCGATCGCAAAATCTGCTTCCGTCAACGGCTCTCCGATCTCTGATGAAAAATCCTCGGCTACCATTGCCAGCGATGGCACTGTTGTAAACAAATTTTGGGGTTCAGTAGCAGAAATCCAGTTAGACTCTTCTTCTGTAAAGAGGATAGGAACCTCTTCGGAAGACAAGGGAGTCTTTTCGACCAGGGAGTCGCGCGCAGATGGAATGGCACGATCGAACTCCTCCATCTGGCATTCAGGCTGTAAGCTATCCACAAGCTGCAAGCCACCCAAAGACGGCAAACTGCCCAAGTTATTTTCTGCCCACTCCACCCGTGTTGCTAGGGCATTAAGTTGTTGCTCCAGCGTTTCTGCCACATTACCGTAAGCGGCATGGCCGACCCGTACCCGGATACGGTGCTGTAGCGCCACCGCCAGCACCGGATCGTCAGCATCTAAGGCCTGGAGTCGTCCCAAGCCAGGCAGCAGCGATTCTTCCAAAATTACCGAGGTGTCGCCCGTTGACGACACCGTATTCACCAGGGCAGCTGCCATGCCCAACGACAGGGCGCTAAGCCCCGCGATCGCACCAGGGGCAGCAGCCAAATTGCCCGAGGGTCACCATCCATTCGGCAATCGAGTTGGGCATTGAATTGGGCATTGAATTGGACCTTAGATTAGGCGTTAGATTGAGACCTAGATTGGGTATCAGCTTGGACATCAAATCAGCCATGACAATTAAATCGGCCATGACAATTGGCCAAGCAACTGATCGAGATCACGGGGAACATTGATCGAGATCATGGCGTCGCCCCAGCGGGATTACTGAACGGATCGATCCAGACCCAGCCGAGGCGCTGAGGCGCACTGGGCTTGGAACAGAAGGTTTCACATTACGTTTTACGAAGCGAGAAATTATATTCACCACATCTATACAATTTCCAGCAATTCAGTTGTTAATTTATTACCTAGGAAAGGATTTACCTGGAGCAAGCCGCTGTCTCTCAACTGCAGCGACGCAGCCATTCCAGGTTGAACCTTCAACCCGCCATGTGATCGGTCAGTGTGATGCGACCCGCCAGCGTCCGCTCCATCTCCTCGAATTCGCTGCCCTTGGTGGCGATCGCCCCCCATTCTTCAGCCCCCTTAACCCACCGACTGCAGTTTCTCAAATTGTGCCCGGATTGCTCTGCTCATCTCCACCGCTGCATTCACGGCCACTAGCCTGCCCATCGCCAGGTGGGGAGGGCAGCAAGTCGAAGTTCAAATTAACCGCACGGTCATCTTCGCCGATGAGTTCCGCGCCCTCGCCCTCAACTACTTCTCCCTGACCGCGCTGATCAGCGCCAGTCTGGGCACCACCGGCTTCTGCCTAGCGGCCTGGCGACAGACCGAGCAGCGCCTCAAAACCACCCAAGCCACAGTCGAGGAACTCAAGGGCCTCGTGGCCCAGCGCGAGCAGCAACTCCAGCAGGCCCAGTTCTCGGGCGAACAGTTTCAGCGCTCTGGGCTGCACCAGTTCCTCGACGAGGATTGGAATTCGGCTAGCTTTAGCCCATCGGCCTCCCCATCGCAGCCGGTTTCTGGCTTGCCGGTTTCTGGCTTGCCCGTTTCTAGCTTGCCGGTTTCTAGCTTGCCGCCCTCCAGCCAGGCTTTGACCCAGCTGTCCTCCATCCCCCCAGCGGTCCCAGCCCTGGCGGCCCCCCGGCCCGCCAGCAGCCTTGCTCCTGCCAGCAGCCCAGACCAGCTCTCCATCAGCCAGGCGGCCCAGCTGAGGCTCGTCCAGGTCCAGCTCCAAACCCTGATGGCGCAGCTTTCCGATAGCACGGCTCCCCTGGGCCAGGCCACCATTGCCGAAGCCGTGGCCCCCAGGGAAAATTCCCACAATCCATATCCCCCTCAGCAGCAGACGCACCTGGCGGGTTTTCAGGTCATCAACCCCTACCAGGTTCAATCCCTCCCCCAACGGCCATCGGGCGCTCAACCGGCCTCGGTTCGCCGCTTGCCCGTGCGCCGCTATTCCTGATTCTCCCAGAAGGCTGGAGCCTGGGCCGAGGAGGCAACCCCGGCTAATCCTCCAGCCCAAAGTCAGGAGCTGAGGCAGCATCCAGGTTATTCCACTCGATGTCCGGCATCTCATGGGTCGCCTTGCGCAGCGACTCCTCCCAGTGCTGGCGCATCTGACGCAGGTAGGGGCTATTTCGCCCTAGCTGGGCACGCTTCTCGATCGCGAGGGCATTTGTATTATAAAGGACAATATTGATCGGTGGCCCCACGGAAATATTGGAGCGCATGGTGGAATCAATTGACAGCAGCGCTGACTTGGCCACATCCGCCATGGAGGATTGGTAGGTCAGCGTTCGATCCAGGATGGGCTTGCCATACTTCGTTTCGCCGATTTGTAGAAATGGCGTTTCCGGCGTGGCGCGGATAAAGTTTCCCTGACCATAGATCAAATACAACTCCGGCGGCGCTGAGCCAATTTGGCCGCCGACAATAAAGCTGCTTTGGTAGTCGATGCCGTCTTTTTGCAGCCAGGGGCGATCGCGTTCCTCCACCTGGCGCAGCTTATCCCCAATATGTTCCACCACATTGTAGAGCGTCGGTAGATTGTGCAAATTCACCGCCTCCGCCGTCTTGAGATCCCGCTCCAGGTTATGGATTACAGCCTGGGAGGTCGAGAGGCTGCCCGAGGTACAGAGCACAATCACCCTTTCCCCCGGCAGAGAAAAATCAAACAGCTTTTGATAGGAGGAAATGTAGTCCACCCCTGCATTGGTGCGCGAATCCGCCGCCAAAACCAACCCGCCTTCCACCAAAATACCCAGGCAATAAGTCATCGCCGCAGATCCAACCTCAGTAGCTATCTAACAAAACGCGATCGACGGATTGGCCTAGCCCCAGACACGTAGCCCCAGACACGTAGCCCCAAAAACTAGGCCCAAAAACTAGGCCCGAGCTAACCGTTCTGAGGCTATCAGACTTTCTGGGGTTTCAGCCGCTCCCAGAGAGCAGATCAAGGCTTAGGGCAGATCAAAGCCCCAGCAGGCTCCAGCCCACTGCTCCAACAAATCTCAAATTATCACTGTCCCAGCCCCGCTACTCCTCCAAGCCCCCCTCCGGCTTCCAGCCGTTGTGCCAGAGGCTCTGAGCTCGGACAATATTCTGATTGTGTTGCTGCTTTTGATAGGCCTGATTGAGACGATGGAGCTTTTGCCCCTGGAGGCGCAGTTGGTTGCGCCAGGCCATCACCGTCGGAGTGGCATATTCCAACTCCCCCAAACGCAAGTAGATCGCCGTGATCTGCACCGGCTCCCGACTTGATCGCTTTTCTTTTCCAGCAGGGTTCAGCTTCAGACTCAAAATATGGGGCGCTTTTTGATCCGAATCTCCTGAATATTCTCCGCTGGAGCGAGAGGCAGCCTCCAACAGTCCTTCGGGGAGCTGGTTATTGAGAATTGAGAACGTCTCCAGGGTGCGCGTCATGCGCTGGGAGCTCTGGCGCAGGCGCTGGGAGAGGCCCCGTTCAATGCGCTCAACCCAGCGGAGCAGAGCCTGGGGCTCCTTGCGGGCTTGGTCGCTCAATCGGGTCGTGCCATCGTAGGGCGAGGGCTGGAGCAACACCGCCCCCAGGCCCCGTTCCCCCTCCGCTGCCAGGGCGCTGGCCAGCACTCCCGGCGAAATGTCGAGCAGATCGCTGGCTTTTAGGGGCAAGGCAGGTTCACGATCCTCCGCTGGCGGGGGCTCAAAGTCTGGATCGAATCCATTGTGCTCATCGAGCAGGTCAGATTGCGGATCGAGCGGGTCCGATGGCTCGTGAGCCGCGTTCTGGGTGGGGCGATGGGGCGGAGCTGCCGAAGCTTCGGGTCTGCGCTGTTGGGGCGGATTATGCCGCTGTTGATTCTGGGGGCGATGGGGCTGCCCTGTAGCGACACTGGCAGGGTCTTGGTGGGTCTTGTTCGGGGCTGGCACTTGCCGGGCTGGCACTTGCCGGGCTAACAGCCGGGGCGGGGGCGGC
>JAAUOP010000055.1 GCA_012034805.1 Synechococcales cyanobacterium CRU_2_2
GCTGCTCCGGCACAAGGATTTGCTCCAGCGCAGGGACTGACTTTCGGAAGCGTCTTTTGCCCGCACAAGCTTTTCCGTCCGAAGATCCGATGAAGCCGTGCTGGGCTGTTTCGCCTGAACCACGACAGCTTGTCCAGCCATCATCAAAGCCGCGATCGCGTCAATGACCAATATTTGAGCTTCATGTAAGTTCCTGTTGGGATGGAAGAAAGCGGGATTGGATGTAATCCCCCATCATAAAAACTCAGTCAGCTGAGAATGTCCTGAGCGTGAAATGAAAATTTGTTCGGACTAAAGTTATCAGTTTTTGGGATTCAAATTCATTAGGCCTCTTGCACAAACTAAAACCCTCACCCAAAATCTCTCTCCCCTGGTGGGAGAGGGATTTTGAAGTTGCTCCCCTTCTTGCCTTTTGGGAGTAAGGGGCTGGGGGATGAGGGGGCTGTTCCTTCCCATACAAAAGGTCTATTAGATTCAAATCCATTAGAGTCAACTCCAAATGCGATCGCGCGGTGTCTTTCAAGATGAATTCAGGAAATTCTCATCCAATCATCAGAAAAATATCAGCATGGGAGTAGAAAATCACAGATAGTTGCCCATTTGAACCAGCTAATTTGGGCAACGTTATCCCCCTCACATCCAGCAAAGCTAATGACTCAAGCTTCACACACTAATACGCACAAGATTATTCTGTCAGGCCTGGTCATCTTAGCCGGTCTACCCATCGCAGAAGTTGCACTTGCGAACGGAACAAATAGAACACTTCTCGCTCAAAAACGTCAACCTCAAGTGATTAAGCTGACTCAAGTTGCTTGCCAATTTTTGGAATCTGAAAGCAAAGACTACAACTTCGTGACCAAAAAAGCTGCCGATTGCAAAACAGCCAACAATAAGAACGTAGCTGAACGCAAAAAAGGCTTCAAACCGATGCGTCTCAAAGCAGGAGAATATGTTTTTAGGGTCAGCAACACCGAAGTTCCCTACGAACTCGGCTTTTATCTGCGCGGTGCGGGCATCTCGGGTGCAGCCTTGCCTCGGCTCAGTGGCGGCGGCCTCACCCAGGGTAAGACCCTCGACTACAAAGTCACACTCAAGCCCGGAACCTACGTCTATAGCTGTCCTTTGAATCCCACACCAGATTATCCGTTGATTGTGGAGTAATTGTGGAGTCGTGGGCAGGGCGAGGAGGCGCGTTGAGTCCGAGCACATTTTGACGGCCCTCTCCCGATATTGTCCACAAGAGGCGAGCCCATAAAACGCTAGGATAGCAAGCGAGCGTTTCACCCATTGAGCGATCGCCCCAGGGCAGATCCACCCACGACCTATGTTTGACTCTATCGACCTGATTGTCATTGCCAAAGCACTGGGTATCGTCACCCTCGCCAGCACGGCATTCGCCGTGCTGGCCTTTGTCTTCCAGTGGGGATTCCGGTTTCGCATGGTCGGGGTCAGCAGCTTCATGGCCTTGATCACCATTGGTGTTTTTGCCCTCAACCTCAGCCTCTACCAGCGGGTGGCCATTCCAGGGGCCGAACAATTTAGTCTTGTCTACGATAATGGCGGCGACCAAGTCGTCATCGCCATCAAGCCAGCTGTGATCAATGCAGATTCGTTGCAGGCGACCCTGGAGCAAGCGGCCAATGACCTCTACTCACCGGGTCGGCTGGGACGCGGCGCAGTGCCCAAGATGACGATTCGGGCCAGGGTCATTTTGCATCCAGAGCCGGGGATCTCGGAGCCGCTGTACGTGGGACAGGTGAAGCGGACGCTGGGAGGTCGGACGGATGAGAACATGGAGATTGAAATTTATCCCCAGGCGATCGCCCGCATCCCAGCCCAGCCCGTCTGAGCAAGAGCCAGACGAACAAAGGTGTGTCCCGACGGTAAGCATCCCTTCACTCAACAACGCCAACCCACCCAAACCCGACTCACCCTAAAACTCGACCCATGCCCCTAAAAGTCTACGGTATCCCCAACTGCGGCACCTGCAAAAAAGCGCTCGCCTGGCTCGATCGCAACGCCATCGACTACGAATTTATTGACACGAAAACCCAGCCCCCGACCCCGGACCAAATCCAAGCCTGGGTGTCTGCGCTAACCGCTCGCCCCCTGCGCAATACCTCCGGCCAATCCTACCGAGCCCTCGGTGAGGAAAAACAAACCTGGAGCGATGCCCAGTGGGTCGAAGCCTTTTGCGGCGATGCCATGTTGCTCAAGCGTCCGCTGTTCGAACAGGAAGGGGAAGCGGTTTTGGTCGGGTTTCGTGCCTCGGAAGCTGAGCTGCAAGCCAAGCTTGGGGCCTAGGCATGCAAGTTCTGTTGCATCAGCCCCGTAGCCAGCAGTGGCTGCTGTTCCAAGATCCGGTGGAAGTGGTTCAAGTTTCTGATCTAGGGCAGGTTGCAGGGCGATCGCCCACCTCGAAACCCAGGTTAACCACACGGGTCTCTATGCCGCAGGCTTTCTCAGCTACGAAGCCTCCCCAGCCTTTGATGCCGCGCTCAGCGTTCAGCCGCCCGATCCGGATCTGCCGCTGTTGTGGTTTGGTCTGTTCCGCCAGCCCCAGGTGCTGCAGGATTTAGAACAGGCCTCGCGAGAACTCCAATTTCCGGCCCAGGGCTGTCCGTTCAGCGATTCGTCAGCCCCCTGGCGGCCCAGTATTAGTCTGAAGCAATTTGAGCAGGCGATCGCCCAAATCAAACAGGCGATCGCCCAGGGAAACACCTTTCAGGTCAACTATACCTTTCGCCTCCATCGCCAATTCCGAGGTCATCCTTGGGCACTATTTCGGGATTTGATGCGGTTACAACCGGGAAACTATGCAGCTTTTGTGGAGACCGGGCGTCACGCGATTTGTTCGGCCTCGCCGGAGCTGTTTTTTTTGCGGGAGGGCGATCGCCTCACCACGCGACCCATGAAGGGCACTGCCCAGCGGGGCCAAGGTTGCGAGGGCGATCGCGCCCAAGCCCAGGCGTTGCAAACCTCCGTCAAAAACCGTGCCGAAAATCTTATGATTGTCGATATGCTGCGTAATGATCTGGGCCGCATTGCCAAGCTGGGCTCGGTGCAGGTGCCACGCTTGTTCGATGTTGAGCAATATCCGACCCTGTGGCAAATGACGTCAACGGTGACGGCCCAGAGCAATGCAACTATGGGCGAGGTGTTTCGGGCATTGTTTCCCTGCGCCTCGATTACCGGAGCACCCAAAGCGAGCACCATGGGGATCATTCGAGCCTTGGAATGCTCGCCGCGCAAGCTGTATACCGGCGCGATCGGCTACTGGGGCCTCGATCCGCAGTTGCAGATCCAAGCTCAGTTTAATGTTGCCATTCGAACTGTTTTGCTAGACTTAGCCACCGGTCAAGCAGAATACGGCGTGGGCAGCGGCATTGTTTGGGACTCGGAAAGTTCGGCGGAGTATGCAGAATGTGTGCTAAAAACGGCGATCTTAAATTAACGCTCACAGATTCAAGCTCGCTCAGGTTTGAGCTGCTAGAAACGCTGCTATGGGAACCCGAACAGGGCTTTTTCTTGGGCGATCTGCATCTGCAACGGATGACGCGATCGGCTGCTTATTTTGGCTTTGCCTTTGACAGGACTGGCCTTAAGAAACGGTTGTGGGATTTATCCCAAGCTTTCTCCCAAGGCCTGTCCCAAGGCCTGTCCCAAGAGGTGGAGGGGCGATCGCCCATCGGGTTCGAGTGACGAGCGATCGTCACGGAAAATTGCAAATACAACACTGTTCCTGGGTGTTCACTCCCTCCCCAGAGCCCCTGCGGGTCAAGCTGTCCCCCCAGCCCTGGGATGCTACTGACCCGTTGCTTTCGCACAAAACCACTCAACGTCAGCGCTACGAAGCAGTCAAGGCCAGTTGTCCAGACTGCGACGATGTCTTGCTCTGGAATCAACGAGGCGAAGTGATGGAGTCTTGCATTGCCAACCTAGTGCTGCCGTGGCAAGGAAAATTGCTGACACCGCCTGTGAGCTCAGGGCTTTTGCCGGGGACGTTTCGGGCGTGGTTGCTGGCGCAAGGCGAAATTGAGGTGGCGGAGGTGGCGATCGCCCAACTCCGACAGGTACCCGAGTTTTTCTTGATCAATTCGCTGCGCCGCTGGCAACGGGCAAGGCTGGTAAATTGACCTAAAACTAACACAAAACTAACTCAAACTTGACTTGAAACCAACTCAAAATCAACTCAAAAAACTCCGAAGGACTCAAACCCAATCTTCCCAGGACTCTAAAGGTATGGGCTATGCTAGAGCTGCTTCCCCCAGGTTTTGTCACCACGCCACCATGTCAGATTCTTCTATGCCTCCAGAACGAACCCCAGAACGAACCCCAGAACAGCAAGCCCAGCGGCAAAGGCTCCAACGCATTTATCTCACGCTGATTCTGTCAAGTTTGGCCGTGGGTGGGGTGTTGGCGTTTATTCTGGTTCTTGTATTACGGCATTTTGGCCTGACTCAGTCTCCTGGGAGCTAAACGATCTCTGCCATGCCAACAGACCCTCGGCGCTTCAGCACCCCAGAAAATCTGCCCTATGGTAAGCCGATCGCCCTCAATCCAGACGATCGCCGCACCCTGATGCCTGAGCTTGAACAGCGCCTGCAACGGTTTTCCCAGTCTGACAAACCCGGCCTTTGGCCTCACCTCGAAAAAGCCAAACTGATTCGGCAAATGGGCGATCGCCTCCGCAATCCCTTTGAAGTCAGCCAAGGCGGCCAGCCCTTCTGCGGCCCTACCGCTATTTTGTTTGAGTTGTTGCGACAGCAACCCATTCGCTACATCGACATTTGCCAAGATCTGTTTGAAATCGGCTTTTTCCAAGCTCAAACCAAAAGTATCTCGGCGATCGAACGGCTGCGCCACAGCCAGGGCGAACTGCGCATGGCAGAGGCAGACTGGATGTTGCTGGCGACACTTCGGGATGCAGAAAATCGAATTTTCCAGGTGGATCCCAATGCCCCAGAGTTTATCCAGCAGCTCAGTGGCATCACCAAATCTTGGGAAATGATCGGCTGGGCCAAAGAAGTCTTGGGTTATGGGCGAGTGCGTTATCGCCATGCCTTTGTCTTGGGTGATGTGTCGGCTTTGCGGTGGGCAGAGCGATCGCTCCGTCGCGGCGGCGTCGCGTTTTTGCTGATCACCGCCGATGGTCTGCTCAAGGCCAAGGCGCTGCCCGTCACGGTGCCCAATCACTGGATCGTGCTGTTGGGCAATGTGCAGGTAACCGGGCCAAGGGCATTATGGTGGTGGCGCAGCAACCGACAAATCAGTCTTGAAATTTATTCCTGGGCCAGACGCTACAAGATTGAGGTGCCTGAGTTGCAATTTGAGGATCTCTTTTGGGGGGTAGTCACCGCCGAGCCCGCCGAGCCCGCTGAGCCGACTGTATGACTAATCCCGTAGCTGCAACCCAGGAATTCGTGAGCTTCTAGAAAGTATCACTCCCCAATAGGACGATGTCCTTTAATCGGAAACACATCTGCCACAACTGGAACAGAATGAACCTACATCTTGTAGTTTAGAACCACAATGACGACAAAAGCTAGATTTTACCAATGGTGAAACCTGTATTTTTGTTTGGCGTTCTAAAACTGTTTTATAGTCACCAGGGCACTGACCTGCTAAAGGGTGATGGGTGCTGAAATCCTTATAAACTCAAGGCACTCAACAATGTAAATTCGTTGATCACGCCTTTGGAAGACAGTGCCTCCAGCTTTTGTGAAGCCTTGACCGCCAGGCTCATCCCGGAATTCAGCAACGCCAAAAATCGTTCAAGAAATCGTTCAAAAGCGGTAGCTGGTACTAAAGTACAACCCTTTGTCCTGGAGGTTTTCACCGCGATCGCGCAACCCCACCAACGGCAGCCCATAATCCAAACGCAACATCACCTGGGGCCAAGGCTGCCAAATCATCCCCAATCCTAGACTCGCCAATAGCCTCTGGTCGCTCAACCGATTGGGATTATCCCCTGCATTCCAAACCTGGCCCACTTCCGCAAAGGGCGCGAGTTGTAGCGTTGAATCCCCAGCGGTGTTGCGCAGCATGGTGATGCGATCTTCTAGGGAGAAGCGAAAGCCGTTGTCCCCCGATCGCGCATTTTGCCGATATCCTCGCAGCGACTGCCCGCCACCCAAGGAAAACTGTTGAGAAGGCAACAGTTCATCGGGTGTGAGTTGCAACGAACCCTGGGCTAGGAGCAAATGGCGCTTCCCCAGGCGTTGTACCCGCTGGGCTTGACCGAGCCAGCTGATGAACTGGCCATCCGGCACCGGATCGGAGTTCTCCGTCGCACCCAGCAATCCCGTGCCAAAATTGACTTGCGATCGCAACACCCAAGCCCCAGAAGCATCTCGTTTCACATAGTCTTGGGCCAGATGAAACACACTCGTGCGGCTCACCCCATCCGCATCTGGGCCAAGGCCAAAAGGTGTGGGTCGATCCTCGAACAAAAATGTTTGTCCATCTTGGTAGGTGAATCCAGCCGAAAGGGCCAACTCCTGCTGAGGCGTGCGGATGAGAGGCTGGCGGTAGGTGATGGCATACTGCTCTGATGTGCCCCGAATGCCGAAGGTTTCAAAGTCATCTTGGGTGATGCGGGTGCGGGTGACTTGGGCAGAGGCGGAGACGGTGCCGGAGGGAAGGGTTTGGCTGGCTATTGCTACAGGAGTTGTATAAAAAACACTATATTGCTGGGAACCGCCCGTGCGTGATCGCCCATAACTGCCCCCGAGGCGATCGCCGTTTCCCGTCAGGTTTTGATGTTGTATTTGCAGCCCAAACTGCTCCCCCCCGACACTCGGCGGCAGCGCGTTATCTGCGCTCACTTGGGCTGTAACCGGCTTCGCTTCTTGAACCGTCACCACCAGGATGCTCTGCCCCAGGCCCGAGCCCGCCTTGAGGCTAGCCTCGAAGGATTTGAACAGCGGATCACCGCGCAGTAGCTTTAGCTGGGCTTCGAGACGCTGGGTGTTGAGCGGCTGGCCAGCGCCTAGCAGAATGCGGCGACGAATGTAGTCCGGGTTGAGGCGCTGGGTGCCGCTGATCTCGATGGCTTCAATTGAACCTTCAATCACTTGAACCGTGGCCCGATCGCCCAAAATAACCGGGTCGAGGGCACGGGAGGTGATGTAGCCACGACTGAGGTAGAGCTGGGTGATGCGATCGCTTAATTCGCGTAGGTCATTGGGCTGAAGCAGCCGATTTTGGAACGCGGCAATAATCGTGGCTAAATCCTGGGGCTGAAAAATACTACTGCCCACGACCTGGATATCACTCAAAATAAGGGTCTGATTCGTAGCAGGCAGCCCAGGAACAGGTGCTGTTGGGGGGGGCTGAATGATCGGGGTCTGAATAATTGGGGTCTGAACGGCTTGATTGGCCAACGCCGTAGGAATGAACCGCCGTTCGTCCGGCTTGGGCAGCCCGCCGGTGTTCATCTCAATTGCATCTGGCTCAATTGCATCTAGCTCAATTGCATCTGGCTCGATCGCGTCCACCTCCGGCGGCATCTGCTCCGGCGCAGCAATCTCTGGCCCGACCCCAGCACCAACCTGGGCAAACGACACCTGAGGCCGCAGCCGAGAGCGAATGTGGGCAGGTAATGGGTGCGCGGGCAATTCAGAAGATAAAGGTGGCGGGGGAGCCAGATCGAGGACGGCAACCATGGGCCAAGGCAATTTCAGCCTGATGCATCTTTGGATACTTCGCAGCGTCGTAAAGTGAATCCGCATGAATCCATACTCGACCTCAAGAAGACAAAGAAAAATTCAAAAGAATATAAACTTGCGACAAAGTTTTTCCGTGTAATTCCTGAGACGGATCGACAGTAGAGAAGTCTCTGGTGAGGCCAAACGTCCGAAACGGCCCCATCCGCCAACTCCCACGTGCTGCCCATGCGATCGCCCCGCCCAACGCCTCCTCCTTCTCCGTCTGTGAGATCTTCTTCTGAACCTTTTTCTGAAATCTCCTCTGGGCGATCGTGTGGACGCGCTCCTGGACGTACCTCGGCGGCGATCGCCCTCCTGCCCTGGTTCGCCGTTGCCAGTTTCCAGGGAACAGGCTGGGCCTCGGTAGTCGTGCCCCAGATCAGTGATACAGGCACGAGCGTCACGACTGACGGCACGCTGTTTCGCATTTCGGGGACGACGGTTTCTGGCGATGGCGGCAATTTGTTTCACACCTTTGAGCAGTTCAATCTGACGGCGGATCAAACGGCGATTTTTCTGACCAATCCCGCGATTCAAAATGTCCTAGGGCGTATCGTCGGCGGAGAAGCTTCGCGGATTGACGGGACGCTGCGTCTGGAGGGGAGCAATGCCAATTTGCTGCTGCTGAATCCATCCGGGCTGTTGTTTGGGCCAAATGTTCAGCTGGATTTGCCGGGCTCGTTTACGGCAACCACAGCGGCGGGGGTGGGGTTTGCAGGGAGTGGGGCCTGGCTGTCTGCGATCGCCAATACAGGGGGTAATCCTGGGGCAAATGCCTACGCTGACTTTAGCGGTGCGCCCAATGCGTTCTGGTTTTCACCGGCGATCGCCCAGGCTCCTCGGGAGCGATCGCGGTTCTCGGCTCCCTCGATCTCACCAACGGCAGTGCGGCCTCTGGTGAATCATCTACCCAAAACTTGGCCCCTCAAAATTTAACTTTGATCAGCGGCACCATTCTCAGTACAGAAACGCTAAAAGCCTCCGGCAACATCACGGTTACAACCGTCACTGGGGTAGATGCTGCTGGTGCCCCCACGCCCCAAGCCATCCGCCTCGGCCAAGCGGGGCAGGTGCTCCAGCTGGAGCTCAATCCCCAAGCCATCAATCTTGGTCAGCCCCTGGCGGCGGTGTCGCTGCCGGAGTTGCTGACCGGTTTTGGTCAGGGGCGATCGCCCCCGGCGGCATCCGTCTCCTCGGTTCCCTCGAGACCCAACGCCCATTGAACTCGGGGCAGAACCCAACGACGAACGTCCAGTCTGGCAGCGTCAGCGTCTTGGCCCAAGGGGCACTGGAGGTCGGTGAGATCAACACCGCTGCCGCAGCGAATGGTACCCTCACCACCGCACAAACCCTAATCCAGGCGGGTAATATTCACCTAGAGAGCAAGACCGGGGCCGTGGGTGCAGCGAACCTGCGAGCAGAGGCGGTCGCCCAAACCGCCCCCTACGCGGGCACTGTCCAGGCCCAAGGTGGCGAGATTGCAATTCGCGCCGCCATGACGGCTACCCTGGGCCAGATCAACAGTGCTGTTAGCACCAACAATGGCCGCAGCAACAGTGCTCGGGCGGGCGGGGTGACGGTGGTGGGTGACGCGATCGCAACTGGCAACATCACCACCTCCGCCAGGGTGAACAGCGTTTTGAGCAGCGACTCCATTGCCGTCGGCGGTCGGATTCAGCTCACCAGTGCAGGGGATTTGAAGGCAGGCGAGTTGAACAGCGGAGCCAGCCAAATTGCCGGACTGCGCAGTCAAGCGACGGCGGGGGAGGTGGTGATTACAGCATTGGGCACAGCGTTGGGAAATCCCGGCAGCGTCGAGATTCAGCAAATTGATGCCAGTGCGGAGAGCCAGGTCGCCCTCGGCAACGGCAGCGTCAGCGGTGGCCAGATTTCCATTGTCACGGCTGAGAGCAGCGTCAAAACCGGCAACCTGTCGAGCCAGTCCCGAGGTTTGGCCAGCGGGAGTTTGACGGCTCGCGCCGGGAATATTTCGATTCGGAAGACCGATGCAGGAAGCGCTCAGCTGGTCACCGGTGAACTGGATGCTAGCGTTCGGTTAGGAGCAGGCGGGGCGGGGAGTCAGCTGGACGGGGGGCAGGTGCGGGTTGAATCGGGGGGCGGCACGGTGCAAGTGGGAGCAGTCAAAACCTCGGTTCAGAGCGAGGGGGCAGCGGCCAGGGCGATCGCCGGTTCCATCAATCTCAGCGCCCTCTCTGCCGATGACGCGGTGCTGGAAGTGAGTCCGGTGGTGGAATTTTCCAGTTTGGATGCTTCGGCCTCGGTGCGCATCCCAACGACGCCAGGGCTGGTGGGTGATCCAGTGCTGCTACAACCAGGGGCGGCCCAAGCGGGCGCGATTCAGGTGCGATCGGAGGGCACAATTCAGGGAATTGGGCGGGTGCGCGATCGCACAGGCCAGCCCACGGGGGCAACGATTCAGGCCCAGCAGGAGCTGAACTTCGCAAGTCAAGCGTTATTGACAGTGAATCCAGATGTGCTACTCGAGCAGATTAGTACGGCGCTAACGCAGCTCAGCCGCGAAAACTTAGCTCAGTTTTTTGGTTCGACCTTGGGGACAGGTGCAGCAGCCTCTGATCCAGCCGCCAACACTCCTGCACCAGAGGCGGCCTCAAGCATCGCCCTTGGGGAGTTGCGCGATCGCCCAGGCCAAATCACGCTCCAACACCGAGGGGGCACGGCGAACTGGGATTTTGTCGTCGGTCAAGCCAGCTCGAATGGCACCCTCGGCAGTATTCGCTCCGGCACCTCGATCCTCAGCACCGGCCAATTCCCCGTTTTGCCCCAGGGCGGAGTTGCGATCGCAACCCCCAGCGAAATTCAAATTATTTCAGTGAATACGCCGCCCAGCACCACCCAACTCTCCATTGATTACACCCTGGTGCTCAATACTCCAGCATCCGCTGCCGTTACGGTGCCCTTTCCAACCGAAGCCTTTCGCGATCGCGATCGCGATGCCCTCCGCCTCACCCTCCAAACCCTCCCCGCCGGAACCCTGCGCCAAGGCGAGACCCTGCTCCAGCCTGGTGACACCTGGAGCGCGGGCACCAGCCTCACCTATACCCCTCCCGCCGGTAGCACTGGGGTCATCGAAGGCTTTTCGGTGATTGCAACCGATGGAGTGGGAAATTCGGGGGCGATCGCCTATCGGTTTAATCTGCAACCTGTTCCCGAACCGCCGCCACCACTACCATCACCGCCCCAACCCCGGCTGCCCGACCCACCCGATCCCGAACCTCTCGCTCGCTCGCCTGTCCCATCAGAATCGAGCCTCAACAACTCCGTTCTGGAAGAAATCAACCGTGCCGTGGGTTCAAATTCTGGCCCCGCCAGCACTGAAGACCAGGGTTCCAGCCCATCGGCTGCCCCCAATCTCTTCAGCGACTTTCAACCACAGATGGTGGCCAGCATCGATCAAGCTGCAGCCATTCTCAGTAATCTCGAAGCCACCATCGGCATTAAGTCGGCGATCGTTTATGCCCAATTCGTGCCGGTCTCGATGGCCAATGGCCCCGACTTTGCCCAGCGCGAAGCCCAGTTCACCGAAACCCTCACGCAATACCTCAAGGGAGAGAGCCTCACTGGAGAGGGCCAAACTTCACCGGTGGGCGCGGCCCCCCGCCGCAACCTCCAGGGCAATCCTTCTCAAGCCCAGATTCAAGCCCAGACTCAAGCCCAGATGACAGACGAACTCGAACTGCTCGTCATCCTGCCCAACGGTAGTGCCACGCGTAAACGCCTGAATGTGACGCGAGGGCAACTCATCCCCATTGCCGATCGCTTCCGCCGCGAGGTCACCGATCCGCGCAAAACCTGGAGCAAGACCTACCTTGGGCCCGCCCAGGACTTACATCGCTGGTTAATCGAACCGATCGAGGCGGAGCTGACGGCCCAGGGCATTGAAAACCTCAGTTTTATTTTGGATAGCGGGTTGCGATCGCTTCCCCTCGCGGCCCTTCACAACGGCCAGTCTTTCCTGGTCGAGCGCTACAGCCTTGGGCTGATGCCCAGCCTCAGCCTGATCGACAGCCGCTACAAAGATATTCGCAAGGCAGAAATCCTGGCCATGGGAGCCTCAAAGTTTGAGAGCCAAGCCGATCTACCGGCGGTGGAAGCCGAGTTGGAATTGCTGACAAAGCAGCTTTGGAAGGGAAAAGCCTTGCTCAATGAAGCCTTTACGCTGACCAATCTCATCCAGGCCCGCCAGCAACGTCCCTTTGGCATTGTTCACCTCGCCACCCATGGCGAATTCCGCGCTGGACGGGTCGATCAGTCGTTCATTCAGCTGTGGGATCAAAAGCTGCAGCTTCACCAGCTGCGTCAGCTCGGTTTTAGCAACCCTGCCGTGGAACTGCTCGTGCTCAGCGCCTGCCGGACGGCCCTGGGCGACCCCGAAGCCGAATTGGGGTTTGCCGGACTGGCTCTAGAAGCTGGCGTCAAGTCTGCCCTAGGCAGCCTCTGGCAAGTCAGCGACAGCGGCACGCTGGCCCTTATGACTCAGTTCTACCGACAACTGAAGCAGGTTCCTATCAAAGCAGAGGCCCTGCGGCAGGCCCAAATTTCCCTGCTCAAGGGCAAGAACGCAGGTTCGACCGACTTGGCTCAGAAGCAAGATCTCTCTCACCCATATTTTTGGTCTGCCTTTACCTTGGTGGGGAATCCTTGGTAAGGCATTAAGCTAAAGGAAGCTTCTGGATCGTGCCCTGTGAACTCCTCCCAACTGCTGCACCACTATCGTCATCTCGCTCAACAACGTCTCACGGTCTTTGACCTCGAAACAACGGGTACCCACCCACCTGCGGCACGGGTCATCGAAGTTTCAGTTCTCCATGCCAGTCTGGCTGATGGCATCTACGAACAATCGACCCATTTGATTAACCCCGGTGTTGCGGTACCGGCCCAGATCACCCGATTCACTGGCATTTCCCAGGCCATGGTAGATGGATCCGAGGCGGCTGAAGACGTTTGGCCTCGATATGCGGCTCGGCTGGCCGAAGGTGTCTTGACCGCCCACAATTTGAATTTTGACTACGAATTTTCCCAGACGGAATGTCGTCGCCTGGGCCTGAGCCTCGATCGCCCCAAAATCGAGCAGCTGTGCACCGTTCATCTGGCGCGGCTGATGTTGGCGGATTTGCCGTCCCGGAGTTTGCCGCACTTGGTTCAGCATTTTCACTTTCCTGTCAAGGAGTCCCACCGGGCCGAGGCGGATACTCTAGCCTGTTGGTATTTGGCCCAACGGCTACTGACCCAAATCCTAGAAGAGAATGAGCAGCGGATCATCCAGCGGTTCCAGGAAGAGTGGCTGCCTTTGAGTGCCTGCGCCCGGCTCTTGGGGCGATCGCGCCAAGAAACCCACGAGCTCATTCTCGAGGATGGCTTCGACCCCCGAACTTCGGCCCGCAGTGGCAGCTTCCGCTACCGACGCGGCTGGGCCGAGCAACTGGTTGACAAGATCGGCCCAGCGCTTCCACTGTTTTCCTGAAAAAGCGTCAGTCCAACCGTCTAGGCAGACTCAGGTTTTGGTATCGACGAAGGATGGACGATCAGCTCGGCAGTCGATCGCCGCTCGACCATGTCCCGAGTAATCACGCAATGGGTCACATCCTTGCGCGAGGGAAACTCGTACATCACGTCCAGCATGACCTCTTCCACAATGCCCCGCAGCGCTCGGGCTCCGGTTTTGCGACGATAGGCCTCGCGGGCGATCGCCCGCAGGGCATCTGGGCGAAACTCAAGCTTGACGCTGTCCATCCGCATCAGTTCTTGGTACTGCTTCACCAAGGCATCCTTCGGCTCAGTCAAAATCGCTGTCAAGACATCCTCATCTAGCGGCGCCAATGCCGCCGCCACTGGCAGGCGACCGACAAACTCAGGAATCATGCCAAATCTGACAATATCCTCGGGCTCCATATGACGCAGCAAATCGGCCGATCGCTTATCGCGAGTCGTCGTCCCGTCACCCTTGACAAAGCCAATCGACTTCTTGCCTAAGCGTTGCTCGATCACCTTATCCAAGCCCACAAAGGCCCCGCCACAAATAAACAAAATATTGCTGGTGTCAATCTGGATGCAGTCTTGGTAAGGATGTTTGCGTCCCCCCTGGGGCGGCACATTTGCCACTGTGCCTTCCAGCATTTTCAGCAAAGCCTGCTGAACGCCCTCTCCTGAGACATCGCGGGTAATCGAAGGGTTCTCGCTCTTGCGGGCGATCTTGTCAATTTCGTCAATATAGATAATGCCACGCTGGGCCTCCTCCACATCGAGATCCGACACCTGCAGCAATCGCAGCAAAATATTTTCGACGTCTTCGCCCACATAGCCTGCCTCCGTCAGCGTCGTCGCATCCGCAACGGCAAACGGTACGTCCAACATCCGCGCTAGGGTCTGGGCTAAGAGTGTTTTTCCACTCCCGGTTGGGCCCATCAGCAAAATATTAGACTTTTGCAACGAAATCTTATCGTCGTCGGGCACGCCATTCACCAAACTCTGCTGGAGAAAGGTCAAACGCTTGTAGTGGTTGTACACCGCCACAGACAACACCTTTTTGGCCTCCTGCTGACCAATAACGTGCTGATCCAAGTATTTCTTGATTTCCCGTGGTTTCGGAATCTGGGCAACGGTCAGGGGCACAGAACGCGTTTTGCGCTTTTCCGGCTGCACCTCTCGGCGCGGAGTCGGAGTCGGCTGAGACGGCATTGTGCCCGAGTCAAACAGCTCCTCATCCAAAATTTCGTTACACAAATCAACGCATTCGTCGCAAATATAGACTCCCGGCCCTGCGATTAGCTTTCTGACTTGCTCTTGGGACTTACCACAGAACGAACATTTGAGGTGGGAGTCATACTTGGACATGGGGTTTATTTACTCCACGGGTGCGACAGCGATGGCAGGCTTTGCAAGCACTTGGTCAATCAAACCATACTCGCGAGATTCATCGGCAGACATAAAGAAATCTCTTTCGGTGTCCGCTTCAACTCGGTCAAAGGGTTGACCTGTGTTCGCAGCCAAAATCTCGTTCAGCACTCGCTTATGATAGAGGATCTCGCGGGCTTGAATCTCAATGTCCACGGCTTGCCCTTGCGCACCGCCGAGGGGTTGGTGAATCATAATGCGGGAGTTGGGCAAAGACATGCGCTTTCCCTTTGCCCCACTCGAAAGCAAAAAGGCTCCCATGCTTGCGGCTAGGCCAAAACAAATTGTCACGACATCCGGGGCGATCTGCTGCATGGTGTCATAGATCGCCATGCCAGCGGTCACGGAGCCGCCGGGGCTGTTGATGTAAATTTGGATATCCTTCTCGGGATCCTCAGCTTCCAGAAACAGAAGCTGAGCCACGATCGAATCGGCGACATTATCATCTACGGGAGTACCGAGAAATACAATCCGTTCCCGCAGAAGACGAGAATATATGTCAAAAGCCCGCTCCCCTCGACCAGACTGCTCTAGCACCGTCGGCACAATTGCTGAGGGTGCCATGGAATAGAGACCTAAACCGCGCCGATTCTCAGCCGTGATGCCGAGGTTGGGAGCTTGGGAGTGGGTGGAATCGAAGGACTGAGAAGACAACATAAAATCGCGGGAAATGTACCGTTAGCAGCACTAGTTATTAACGTGTGGGCCCTGAGTTTAGCTTTTGGCGCAAAAAACCTGCAACACCCGAAATAGAGGCGTGCTCGAGCAACAGCCCTCAAGCTGAATTGTCGAGTGAGGTCCAAGAGCCCAAGCCACGGGGGTGAACCTTCGCTCACCGCTCCTGGGTTCATTATGCCTCAACTCTCTCAGGAGCGGTGGCTCTGGGCATCACTTGGATTTTTTGGCTTTCTTTTTGGGTTTTGGCTCCTGGGTTTTGTCGCCTTTGGGCTCACGGGCCTTGGTCGGGGTGGATTGTGCATCAACGACCTCGACTTCCACCGCGATCGCCGCTTCTTCTGGATCCTCCTCCGTGTCTTTTTCTGCCGCTACAGCCTCAGCAGCTTCTACGGCGGTTGCTCCGGCTGCATCTTCTTCTGCCGCAGCCTTGAGGGTACCTTCAGGCACAAGCTCAACGGTGCAATGCTGCTCTAGCCAAGTCATGATCTCGTCCTTGAGCAAATCCTCTTCGACGACGGAGCGCAGGCGTCCGAGATCGATGTTCTTGGTATTTTCGCGGGTGCTCTCCAGGATCTCCTCGACTTTGGCGTCGATCGCGTCATCTTCGACCTTGATCGACTCCTGCTTGGCAACTTCCCCCAGCGCTAGGGTGCGCTTGAGTCGTTCGATCGCCTCAGGCTGCGCCTGTTTGCGGAAGCTCTCGGCCAACTCGGGGGTGATCATTTTGTTGACGTCGATTCCCTGCTCAGACAGGTTCATCAGGGTTTGACGGAACAAAAAGTTGGACTCCCGCTCAATCATCGAAACCGGCAGCTCCACTTCGACTTGCTCAACGAGGGCGTTGTACAAGGCTTCGTGCTTATTATTTTTGGTTTTTTGCTCCGCCTCGTCGGTGTAGCGAGTTTCTAGGCTTTCACGCAACTCCGCGATCGTCTCAAAATCGCTGACTTCCTTGGCAAAGTCATCGTTTAAGTCGGGCAACTCCCGCTCCTTGAGTTCCTTGAGCGTCACATCAAAGGTTGCAGCTTTACCCGCCACCTCGGCTTGGGGATAGTCTTCGGGGAAGGTGGCATTGATCTGCTTGTTTTCGTCGATCTTCATGCCAATGATGCCTTCGATGAAGCCGGGGATAAATCGCCCCTCGGATAGCTCCACCTGAAAGTCTTCGCCCTTGCCGCCGGGGATCTCTTCTGGTTCAGCACCTTCAGGCGCATCCTCAGGCAAATCGAGATGACCCACAAAATCAATCACCGCAATGTCATCACTCTGGGCCGCGCGATCTTCAACGGGGACAAGGGTCGCGAGCTGCTTGCGGTAGTCGCCCAGAACGGTGTCTACCTTGCCGATATCGGGCTGGATCTCCTCCGCTTTTACCGCAAGACCCTTGTACTGTTTAAGGGTCGGCTGGGGGGGGACATCGACACTGGCGGAGAAAACAACGGGTTCGCCAGGGTTATAGGCTTCAATCAACGCATCAAAAGAGGAGGTGAGCTGATAGTTGCCAATGGCTTCAATTTTTTCCTGCTCGATCGCCTGATCCATACCCTTTTGTACTAAGTCCTCCAGAGCAGAGGCCTTAACGCGAACATGACCAAGGCGCTGCACCAAGATGTGGCGCGGCACTTTTCCCTTACGAAACCCAGGAAGGTTAACCTCACGGGCAAGTTTTTTTGATGGTCTGCTCGTATACTTGTTTAGACAGATCTGCAGGGACTTCGATCTCTAAACCAATCTGGCTCTCGGGCAGCTTTTCCTGGGTAACTTTCATTCAATTCCGACAATAAGCAATGGATCATCCAGTCATATATACTATCGCTCAAAGAGAAATAAAGGCGTTGTGAAAGATTAAGTAACTTAAGGTTGGGTCATTTAGCCCAAATTTTTGTGGGGATGTTTCGGGGAAGTCGGCTGGACGGCAGTCAGCGGTTTGAGTGATTGCCCCGAGGGCACGCCAGCTTTCCAAGAGCTAACTGGGGGCTAGGCCGCAAAACTGACAAGAGGCTGGGCCGGACGGTTGAGGATGTTGAGCCTATTTGGATTGAGAAGTCTGTCCGGCTCCTCCGTGTGTAGAATGCTGTTGCTCGGATACCGTTGTTGCTTGGATGCCAGTGTAGGGAGGCTGTGTAGTTGTCTCATCAATTGTCTCGAGATTTTCGGGTCGCGATTTTGGGGGCCACGGGTGCGGTGGGCACTGAGCTGTTGGCGCTGCTGGAGGAGCGGGAGTTTCCTTTGGCTGAGCTCAGGTTGCTGTCTTCGCCGCGATCGGTCGGTAAGTCACTCTCTTTTAAGGGTCAGACCATTGCCGTCGAGGCCGTGACGGCGGATTCTTTTCAAGGCATCGACATCGTCTTGGCATCAGCGGGAGGCGGCACATCAAAGCAGTGGGCGGACATCGCCGTCGCGGCAGGCGCTGTCGTCATCGACAATTCCAGTGCGTTTCGTATGGATCCGCAGGTTCCCTTGGTTGTTCCCGAGGTCAACCCGGAGGCTGCGAGGGGGCACCAGGGAATCATTGCTAATCCTAACTGCACGACAATTTTGATGACGGTGGCCCTGTGGCCGCTGCATCAGGTCAGCCCGATTCGGCGCATTGTTGCCGCCACCTATCAATCTGCCAGCGGTGCGGGGGCAAGGGCAATGGAGGAGCTCAAGGTACAAAGCCAAGCCGTACTCAACGGCGAGGAACCGAAGCCAGAGATTCTGCCCCACCCGATCGCCTTCAATTTGTTCCCGCATAATTCGCCGCTCAACAAAAATGGCTACTGCGAAGAAGAGCTGAAAATGGTCTACGAAACCCGCAAAATTTTTGGCGACGCCGATATCCGCATTTCTGCAACCTGTGTCCGAGTGCCAGTGCTGAGAGCGCACTCAGAAGCGGTTAACCTGGAGTTCGATCAACCCTTTGAGCTAGAGCGAGCTCGAAAGCTAATTGCTGGAGCTCCAGGGGTGGAGCTCCAGGAAGATTGGCAGGCCAACCGATTTCCCATGCCGATGGATGTCAGCGGCAAGGACGATGTCTGGGTCGGTCGGATTCGCCAGGATCTTTCCAACGCCAACGGGTTAGAGCTCTGGATTTGTGGTGACCAAATTCGTAAGGGTGCGGCGTTGAATGCGGTTCAAATCGCGGAATTGTTGGTCCAGCGGCAATGGTTATAGAAATCTTATGTGAGGTAATGTGAGCAACTTTGGACGTGTTCTCACGGCAATGATTACGCCCTTCGATCGCGAGGGAAAGTTGGACTATGGGGTCGCCGAGTCCCTCGCCGCCCATCTGGTGGACAACGGCACTGATACCCTGGTCATCTGTGGCACAACAGGCGAATCTCCCACTTTGTCTTGGGATGAGGAGTACGAGCTGTTCCAAGTCGTAAAGGCTGCCGTTGCGGGGAAGGCTAAGGTAATGGCGGGAACGGGGTCTAATTCGACTCAGGAGCGATCGCCGCCACGCTCAAAGCCCAAGACCTGGGCCTCGATGGGTCCCTACAGGTGGTGCCCTACTACAATAAACCGCCCCAAGAGGGTTTGTATCAGCATTTTCGGGCGATCGCCGAAGCCTGTTCAGATATTCCTATCATGCTCTACAATATCCCTGGCCGTACAGGCCAGAACCTCCAACCAGAAACGGTTGTGCGCTTAGCGGAAATCCCCAATATCACCGCCATTAAGGAAGCCAGTGGCAGTTTAGAGCAGGTTAGTGAAATTCGGAGACTGGCACCTTCGGAATTTGCAGTCTATGCTGGAGATGACGCATTAACTCTGCCCCTACTTGCAGTCGGTGGACAGGGTGTTGTGAGTGTCGCGAGTCACCTTGTGGGCAACCAACTCCAAGCAATGATTCAGGCATTCGAAGTTGGGAAGAATAAGACCGCCCTCGAGATTCACCTTAGATTACAGCCCTTGTTTAAGTCTCTTTTTCTCGTAACGAACCCAATTCCGATCAAAGCCGCACTCCGATTACAAGGTTGGGATGTCGGAACTGTTCGTCTGCCGCTGTGCGATGCTTCGGACGAACTGATTCAGCCTCTAGGTCAGGTCATGGCTCAGCTAGAGCTCTTGAATACAAACTCCCTAAAAACTTAGACCTGGGTAGTGGCTTCAGCGAGCCACTCCCACCAGCAGGGGGGAGCAAAATTCTAGGTATGATTCGGAGCTGGATTAGCCAGAGCTCAACTGGCCAGAGCCGTTGCTGAATGACAACTCTAGAACGACATTGGTCGGCACAGGCTAAAGGAATTGGTATTTCTTATGAGACTTGGGTTTCAGATATTCGAACTTCAGGCCTTTGAGCTTCTGAATATTCGGGGTTTTGACAGTGGTTCTCCGAGGACAATAGGTTTATGATCGAGGCAACAGAAGAGCGAAGCACAGACCTTGCAACAGGACAGTGGGGATTCCATAGCAAAAGATTCCACAGTGGGTGATTTGGCAGTGAACCCTCCCATGGAATGTGCCAAAAAAATCTGCCAGGAAGAAGATGTACCCGAAAGAAGATGTGCCGGAAACCTGTGTCAGATGAAGTGGCACTGGGATATTGCCCAAATAGGCAACAGACAGTAGGATGCAACACACAGTGGGATGAGACAGTGCGACGCATCAGCGGAGTGCGACAACAGATTACCGTTGCGGCTGAGCAACACCCGTCGGATTGAGCCATATGACTGCAGCACTCCTACCGCCATCTACCCACGGCTCGGACGTGGAAACAGCCTTCTCGTAAAGACGATCTTCACAGAACGTTATTCTCTCGTGATACTGCTCTTGACGTGACAACTGAATATGTTTGGGAAGGCCGAGCTTCGTTTTGGGCCTCAACCTGATGCAAAACGTGGGTTCCTGTCACTCGAGTGACATTGCTGCCCCTCCTGCCCAACGGTCTTGCTGGGGTTCTATCGGTGCTGCCAATCTCTGCAGGTCGTCCAGCCGTTGCGGCTTAACAAGTTTCGATTCCAATCGATTGACTAGATAAGGTAAAAAAACACATGATCAAGACAAGTACAGACTCCGCCCTCAAAGTGATTCCCTTGGGTGGCCTGCATGAAATCGGCAAGAACACCTGCGTTTTCGAGTATGGCGACGAAATCATCTTGGTGGACGCGGGTCTGGCATTTCCTACAGACGGTATGTTGGGCGTCAACCTCGTTCTCCCTGATATCACCTATCTAAAAGAAAATCAGAAGCGCATTAAGGGGATGATCGTCACCCACGGTCATGAAGACCACATTGGTGGTATTGCCTTTCATCTAAAGCAGTTTGATATCCCTATCATTTATGGCCCTCGTCTGGCACTGGCGCTGCTGTCCGGCAAGCTAGAAGAAGCAGGAGTTGCCGATCGCACCGAACTACGTACCGTTGGCCCCCGCGACACTGTCCGTCTCGGCAAAAACTTTCTGGTGGAGTTTATTCGTAATACCCATTCCATGGCAGACAGTTTTACCGTTGCCATTCGGACTCCGGTTGGCGTGGTCATCCACACGGGCGACTTCAAGATCGACCATACTCCGGTGGACGGCGAGTATTTCGATCTCCATCGCTTGGCTGAATATGGCGAAGAAGGTGTCCTCTGTTTGCTCAGTGATTCGACCAATTCGGAAATACCTGGCTTTACGCCGTCGGAGCGGGCCGTTTATCCCAATCTCGATCGCGAAATTGGCTTGGCCAAGGGACGCGTTTTCGTCACGACGTTTGCTTCTTCCGTTCACCGCGTCAATATGATCTTGGAGTTGGCCGACAAGCATAATCGCAAGGTTGCGGTGCTCGGTCGCTCGATGCTGAATGTGATCGAAAAGGCCAGGAATTTGGGCTATGTCCGCTGCCGAGATGAAGTCTTTATTTCGCTCAAGGCACTGCGTAACTACGAAGATAAAGATGTACTGATCCTAACGACGGGTTCCCAAGGGGAAGACCTCGCGGCCCTGACCCGCATTTCGCGGGGTGATCACGCCCAGGTCAAAATGCGAGACGGCGACACCGTCATTCTCTCAGCCAACCCGATTCCCGGTAACACCATCTCTGTGGTTAACACCATTGACCGGCTGATGCAGCTGGGTGCAAACGTGATCTATGGCAAGGAGAAGGGGATTCATGTTTCCGGTCACGGTTGTCAAGAAGACCAAAAGTTGATGCTGGCGCTGGTACGTCCTAAGTTCTTTGTACCGGTTCACGGTGAGCACCGCATGCTTGTGAAGCATTCCAAGACGGCCCAGAGCCAGGGCATTCCGGCGGAAAACATGGTGATCATTAACAATGGCGACGTGATTGAACTGACGCCAAACTCGATTCGGGTCGCGGGCACAGTCACCGCTGGCGTTGAATTGGTGGATGGGTCTCGCCAGGGCATGGTAGACAACCGCGCGCTGCAAGAGCGTCAGCAGCTGGCCGCCGACGGTATTATTACGGCCTCAGCCATAATTGATCGCAACGGTCAATTGGTTCAAGTTCCCGAGGTGCAACTCCGTGGGGTGGTCGGCACTGCCGATCGCGATCGCGTCAAAACCTGGGTCACCAAGGAAATCGAAACGGTTCTGCGAGATCACTGGTCGAGCTTCAAGCGAGAGCTAGGCGATGGCATTATCGAGGTCGATTGGGTCGGTCTTCAGGCTCAGGTGGAGGTGGGCATGGAACGCCGCCTGCGTCGGGAGCTACAAAATCGTCCTATGACCATCTGTGTGATTCAGCCTGCAGATCTAACGACGATGCGCAGTGCGACAGAAAGTTTCACGAAAACCGCAGCCAATGGCTCAGCCCCGACCAACGGTCGCAAAATTATTGGCAATAACGCCAAGCCTGTGACCAGGGCTGCTGCCAGTGAAAGATCTGGAGTTGAGGCAACAGCCTCGGTAGGAGTGGGTTCTTCCAACGAAGCCAGTGAACAGTCGGAAGAGAAGAAAACGGGTCTACGCCGTCGCCGCTCTTCTGCCGCCTCTGGCAAGGTCGCTGTGTCTTAATTCCGGTTTTCTGCTTCCCATCTCCACGCTTCCCATCTGAAAAGGATGGGAAGCCGTCGAGTTGCCAGTTGCTCAAGTCGGACTTTATTCCCTAAACAGATGATTCGGCAACAGCTTGAACAGGGGATGCTCCAACGGGAGCCCAACTTCATTCGACAAATATTCGAAGATTTGGTTGAGATATTCCAGTCCTAAACTGTAGATTTCGCTGCCTTTAGGTTCCTGATTGAACAACTCTACATAGCAGCGAATTGCTGTTTCCAGATAAACCAACTGAATACCCGTGGCTTGAATATCTTCAGTTAGGGTACCAATTCGCTGATGGGCCAGGCCCAGATTGAGTCGGGAGACCGCTGGATCAAATCCAGCGTTGTGAACCCCTACTTCTGACAACTCCTTGATCAACATCAGTGCTTCTTTGTAAGCCACGATCGCCTGCTCTAGAGCTTCTCTTGCGGCGATCGGATCCAGGTAGGGGTGCCCCGCTAACTGGATACAGGCCGCACCTAGATTGTTTTGGGTGGCGGCGTGGGACATGGGCGCTTCGTTACGACTCCGGTAAATCAGGGCCACTTGATAGGTGCCAGTCGCCAGCCTGAGCAGATCGAGGGACTGTTCTAGTTGTCCCAGATTCAGATAGGTTGTACCCAAATTATTTTGGATCATGCCGTAGCGAATGGCATCTTCGTCGGGGTCATAGAGCTGAGCCGCTTGGTTGTAGGCGGCGATCGCCTGCTGCAACAGCTCAATCGCCGTATCCTTCGGCTGGTGCTGGGCCAAATTCCAGCAGGCTGTGCCCAGATTATTCTGAATTTCAGCGCCGAGGAGTCTTGCCTCAAGGGCGATCCCCTCAGTACTGCTGTTGCTACACCCCGCAGCGTTAGACCCTGCAGCGTTAGACTTCATGGTAGTCTTCAGGGACAGGCTTGTCAGTGCTGTCTCGTAGGCCTGGATTGCCTGCTGCCACTCATCAGGCTGCCCCGTCAGAGCGGCCAAGTCATTCAAAGCTTCACCGAGATGATTATGCAACAAAGCCAGATTAATCCCCGGCTCAATTCTCGGCTGAATTTTCGGCTCAATGGCCTGCTGAATTTCCGGATGGGTCGCTGGGGTGATTTCCCGCTTGTGGCCCAGATTGGCTGGCCGATTAGCTGCCAAACTGGCCCCTCGTTGATAGACTCGAATCGCAGTTTCTAGACAGCGCAGTCGGGACTTGGGTTCTTGTCTGCTGAGAATCCAATAGAGACGCCCAAGGTGATCGTAGGCGATTGGGGCAGCCTCGGTGTGGCTGAGGGCTTGTTCGTAGGCGGCGATCGCAATCACAATATTAATCAGACTGCGATGGCCCTGCTGAACCTGCTGCCCATAGAACTGAGCCAACTCCAACCACCCTTCAGCCAGATCCGCCGCACCGTAGCCTTGGCTTCGGAGGGACTCCAGTTGCTGCCACATAACCTCCGGCGGCGATAGAGATAGGCCGGTTCGACCTTGGTGTTCGCAAATCTTTTCGATCAGTTTTCCGAGGGGAAGCTGTTTCGGATTCGCCAACACCGCTGCCACCAAGGCAGACGTCCCCACAGCCTGGAATTGGCCGGATTGTAAAGTATCCGCCGCTCGCGCTTTGTGTTCCCCAGCGCGGAGCGGGGGCGGGGGAAGCGCCACTGAAAAATCTGGCGGCAGCGCCGCCGCCGGAGCACAGGCCAATCGCTGGGCCGCGAGTTTAAGCGTCCCCTCAGAGCGGGTCAGCGGAGAAAGGGCCAGCCCTTGCAGGGCATCTGCCGCTTCTGAGGCTGTTCGATAGCGGCGATGGTCTGTATCCAGTTGCAACGCCCCACTCGCGCCCCGTACAAGGCGATGGAGAGTGAGCTTAAATCCTTCGCTGACAGGGATTTGAGCATACTTTTTCCAGTGCTCTTCCAGCGCCAACGAGACTGAGGCCCCATTGTTACCATTAAGCCGCACAGGGTCTCTCCAGTTAGCAGTTCAATGGCCGTGAGACCAAGGCTATGTAGATCTTGAACACCCTGATCGGTGGCACTCAGGGACTGTGCCAAACTGCGCAACACCCCCTCGTAGCTAGTCAGCATGAGCTCCAAGCCACTCTGGGCCCCGTCCAATCCCGTCACCGACCACACCAGCGTCTGCGGGCTAATTTCTCCATGAATCACGTGTTGTTGATGCAAATAATCTAGGCCTTTCAGCACCTGTAGCATCACATCAATCACCTGAGGCTCCGACAGCACCCCTTGCTCGGCGACCTGCTCCGCCAGAGAGGGGCCATCGATCCATTCCCGCACCAAAAATTGAGTCCGTTGCTTTGTGTCAGGATGGCTTGCGCATCTGGTGTGCTCTGTGCTTCCGTCAGCCTGCACCACCGCCAATATCCGTGGCAAAAAAGACACGTTGCTGAGAGCTTCTAGACGCAGCAGTTGAGCCTCGTTCCAGGGGTAGATATTGAGGGCATCGTCTTCCAAACGCACCAACACACAGGGCGGACGAGAGGGCAACTGTTGGTCATGGGCGAGGAGCGATCGCCCCGATCGCCCCAGCGGCTTGATGGCCTGAAAGCGATGAGCCAACACCAGCGCCGCGCCGCAATGCCGACAGAATTTGGCACCCTGAGGATTTTGAGGCCGAGTACAAAGGGGATTCAGGCAATAGGTCATGAGAGAACGCAGGCACCTGAGCGGAGCCACCTAGGAACTTAAACAATCTGAGGCTCATTACCCTGACCCATGCAGCCCGTATCTATATAAGTACCCAATCCAAGGAGCCAATATTAGAGAACCGAGACTCCAAGCCCTAGATCAAACCATCTCCTTTGGGATTGAGCCATTCATTCAAACCTTCACCCAATAGCGAAAGCCCCACTACCAGCAAGGTGAGGGCCAACCCCGGAAACAGGGCCGTCCACCAAATTCCGGTGGGCAAGGCCCCCAGCGCTTGCTGCAAATCCTGGCCCCACTCGGGTGTCGTCGGAGGCAAGCCTAAACCCAAAAAACCCAGCCCGCCCAAAACTAATACTGCATCCGCAGCATTGAGCGTAAACAACACCGGTACACTTGGAATTACATTCAAAAACAAATAACGACTCACAATTTTCCAGGTCGAAGCCCCCATGGCCTGGGCCGCCTCCACAAACAATTGCGACTTGACACTGACGGTCTGGTTGCGTACTACGCGGTAATACTGAGGCACATAGGCCACACACAGCGCCAGTGCAGCATTGAGCAACCCCCGCCCAACCACAAAGGCCAGCGTAATCGACAGCAGCAGCCCCGGCAGGGTATAGAGCGTATCCATCAAAAACAGCAACAGGCGATCGAGCCAACCCCCCAGATAACCGCTCACCAACCCCAAGGGCACGCCGACGATCAAGCTCAACAGCGTGGCCAGCAAAACCACCTTCAGCGCAGCCTGGGCACCAAACAACGTGCGTGAAAAAACGTCATAGCCCGCCTGACTGGTGCCAAACCAATGCTCAGCAGAGGGGGGGTGATGAATCGGATTGACCAGCGAGGCAGTGGGATTTTGAACCAGCCCAGCCCCCTGCATCACCGGAGCCAGTAGCGCCGCTAGCACAAAAACTAGGGTAATTCCCAGACCCACCAGCGTCAGTCTGGCCGAGAGACCCGGTTGGAGCAGCCCCCGCAACCGTTGCAGCGGGCTCGAAGTCACAGAAGAAGCCATAATTTCTGGAAAATTGCTGTGGGACACACCGCAGCATAATGTTCTACCCTAGCTTAAATAGTCTCGAAACATTTGACGCGCGTGGATATCCAATTGGGAAGGGGTAAGACTGCCCGGAGAGCTTACGGCATCGACGAAATTGCACTGGTTCCTGGCCCACGTACCTTAGACCCTGGTCTAGCAGATACCAAAATCACCCTAGGCCAGATTGAACGGGAGATCCCTATCATTGCCAGCGCGATGGATGGCGTCGTGGATGTAAAAATGGCGGTTCGCCTCTCGCAACTCGGCAGTTTGGGGGTGATCAACCTAGAAGGTGTTCAGGCCCGCTACGCAGATCCTGAACCCATCTTGGATCGCATTGCCTCCGTTGGAAAAGACGAATTTGTAACGCTGATGCAGGAGTTGTATGCCGAGCCGGTGAAGCCCGAGCTGATCCAGCTGCGGATCAAACAGGTGAAAGATCAAGGCGGCATCGCAGCCGTCAGCGTGACGCCGGTTGGGGCGATGAAATATCGGGAGGCGATCGCCACCGCCGACCTCGTCTTTGTCCAAGCCACCGTAGTTTCCACCGATCACCTCTCCCCCGACAGCATCACCCCCCTAGACCTCGCCCAGTTCTGTGCCGAAATGCCCATGCCGGTCTTCCTCGGCAACTGCGTCACCTACGACGTTACCCTCAAACTCATGCAAGCTGGCGCAGCGGGCGTGCTGGTGGGCATTGGCCCTGGCGCAGCCTGCACCTCGCGTGGAGTTTTGGGCGTCGGCGTCCCCCAGGCCACAGCTGTGGCCGACTGTGCGGCAGCCCGCGATGATTATTTTCAGCAAACCGGTCGCTATGTCCCCATCATCGCCGATGGCGGCTTAATCACCGGCGGAGACATCTGCAAATGCATCGCCTGCGGAGCGGACGGCGTCATGATTGGGTCGCCCTTTGCTCGTGCCCAGGAAGCACCCGGTCGCGGCTTCCACTGGGGCATGGCCACACCCAGCCCGGTGCTGCCGCGCGGCACTCGCATCAAGGTCGGAACCACCGGCACCCTCGAGCAAATTTTGCGTGGTCCAGCCCAGCTCGACGACGGTACCCATAACCTTTTGGGGGCACTTCAGACCAGCATGGGAACCCTAGGCGCAAAAAACATCCCAGAAATGCAGCAAGTCGAAGTGGTCATCGCCCCCTCACTGCTCACAGAGGGTAAGGTCTACCAAAAAGCACAGCAACTTGGCATGGGCAAGTAGAGAACAAGTCGCGGAAAATTTAGACAGGCGCTATCTTCGTCATGTTGCGTAACGTAGCGCTGATAAATTCAGACGGGGCAACTACAATGAAGTGAGCGGAGACGTATGTTTCCGTTCACTCCTCACACCACACTTCGCCTGGACAATCGTTCAGGCGTTTCTTATTAAGTCTTGTGTCCAAGCCGGTCTTGTTTTAGAACCCGTCTTGTGTGCAAGTATGTCAGACCTATTATCAAAGTTCTCAGAGTTCGCTATTGTAGAAAACCTAGGACAATGATCAGTAGACAAGGGTTTTGAGCATGTCAGCAGCCACTTCGGTGACGGATACCAACTTTAAGTCAGAGGTGCTCGAAAGCGAGTTGCCGGTACTCGTGGATTTTTGGGCTCCCTGGTGTGGCCCCTGCCGGATGGTTGCTCCGGTGGTCGATGAAATTGCGCAACAGTACGAGGGTCAGGTTAAGGTCGTCAAGGTCAACACAGACGAAAGTCCGAGTGTTGCAAGCCAGTATGGCATCCGCAGCATTCCGACCCTGATGGTCTTTAAAGGAGGCCAGCGGGTCGATATGGTAGTTGGAGCTGTCCCCAAGGCAACGTTGGCAAACACCTTAGAGAAGTATCTCTAGCGTTAGCACACCGCAACAAAATTTGGGATAGAGGTAGTTTTCGAGGGTTAGCCTCAGAAGACTACCTTTTTTGTTGCGTCCGGGAAATGCACCTGAGAAGCTGGATTCATTGCCGCTAGGAGAGGCTTCGGGTACGGAAGCTTTGGGTACGGAAGCTTTGGGTACAGAAGCTTTGGGTACAGAAGCTTTGGGTACAATGAGGTCTCTATCGTTCGGCACCCACTGCTAAGTATTACCCATGGGTCTCTCCCATCCCGCAGCTCTGGATAAGCTGCAAGCGGATCTCACTCACCTCGTCGCCCGACTCCCCGAGCTCGAGCATGGCTTGCTCATTCAGCGGGCACTGCAAAATATTTTGCTCATGGCTGAGGAGAATTTGGAGCGGCTAGACTGGAAAATTCTCCAGGGATCGCTTCAGGATATGGAGCACGCATTTCGGGTGTTTGCGCCCTATCGCCACGTACGGAAGGTGGCGGTGTTTGGCTCGGCTCGTACACCAGAAACGGATCCGGACTACAGCATTGCTTTTGCGTTTTCCAAATGTATGGCTGCTCAGGGCTTTGTGATTATGACCGGGGCCGGG
>JAAUOP010000056.1 GCA_012034805.1 Synechococcales cyanobacterium CRU_2_2
GTCATTGAGGGGGTCTGCTTCAAAGATGGAATTAGAGTTGAAGACACAACCTTGATTGACGCTCACGAGCACAAACAAGAGAAGGTTGCCTAACCCTCGGCCATACACCAGATTTGACTATATCTCAATATGTGTGCTGTAAATCACTTATAGACTGAATAAAAAAGTGTAATATTACTGGGTTGACGAGACTTTATGGCATCCGTGGCAGTCTGAAGCATCTGTAGCGAGCCCACCTACGCCTTTGATTATCCGGGATTCGTTGACCAGATGGCTCTCATATCCCCCTTGCTTCATCCAACGAACGCCGAATTTGGAGTTAGTTCAGATGTCCCAAGCTCAAACATCCCAAGCTCGAGCATCCCAAGCCATTGTTTTGCCTGAAACGTCCAATCCACTCATCTCCTTCGTCAGGTCAGTCGTGCCCGCGCCCCTGCGCTGGGGCATAAGGAATGCAGTTCGTCAGTGGACGAGACAGAGATTGTTTTTCGTCAAACTGTTACTCGGTGATATCAATCCCCTAGTGAACAACTGGCCCGATCGCGGCCAGTCCATTCACCGGGTATACACAGAAGCTTATCTCGAGCAACATCATGGCGATATTCACGGGCATTGTCTAGAGTTTCAAGAAGCGACCTACCTGGCCAAATTCGGCACAGGAGCAGTAACGCAGCAGGATATTCTCCATCACAATACGGAGAATCCCCTGGCCACGATCGTGGCCGATTTAACTGGAGCGAATGACGTTCCCAGCAATACCTTTGACTGCATTATTTGTACTTATGTACTTCACCTCGTGCCTGAGGTAGAAGCCATGGTCGCGGAACTCCACCGAATTTTGAAGCCTGGCGGTGTCTTGCTAGTGGTGGTGCCGAATATTACGGTTAACTACGATGAATTTGATGAGTTCTGGCGGTTTACTGGGGCCGGGATGCGTGTTTTGCTGCGGCGTTCCTTTGGAAAGCAGCAAGTGACAACGCAGTCATTTGGGAATGCGATCACGGCAATGCGGGAACTCTATGGCTTGGGAGCGAGCAGCTGTCGCTCTGGGCTGTTGACTCGGCAGGATCCTCGCTATGCGTTGGCAGTCTGCGCCAGGGCGGTGAAGGGCCAGTCGCTTGGGGCCAGTGGGTTGGGGTCAGTGGGTTGAGCTGAAGTGGGTTGAGCTGAAGTGGGTGAAGCCGAGTTTTTCCGTTTGCCGGAGTTGCCCCGGCTCGGCTCAGAATTTAGCGGCCCAGGGTCTACCCACTCGGGTGCTGAGGCAGTACCCTAGAGAAGAATCGAAACAATCTGCAATAATTCTCTGCAATCGTTGATTGCCGGGATAAGCCTGCCGACGGTTTACTGACCGGAAACAATGGTCTGGTCATTCGATTCTGGGGCTCGTTGCAACGGCGGGCGCTGTTCCACCTACATCGCTGACGCATATGCTCCGCCTCGAACACATTAAGATGATTTATCCCACCGGTGAAGTCCTCAAGGACGTCAACTGGGAAGTGAAAGTGGGCGATCGCATTGGCCTCGTTGGCGTCAACGGCGCTGGCAAATCGACCCAACTGAAGATTATTGCGGGCGAGGTGGAGCCCACCGCTGGTCAGGTGGTCAAGCCCAATGGGTTTAACATTGCCTACCTCAGTCAAGAATTTGACGTTGATACCACTCGCACCGTACGCGAAGAGCTGTTCCGGGCCTTCCGCGAAGCCAACGAAATCCATGAGACGCTGCTCAATATCCAGCACCAGCTTGAGCAGGCCGACCCCGAAACCCTGGACAAGCTGCTCCATCAGATGGATCGCTACCAGCGCCAGTTTGAGGGCATGAACGGCTATGAGCTAGAGTCCCAGGTTGAAAAGCTATTGCCGGAGTTGGGGTTTAGTGACGAAGACGGCGATCGCCTCGTCAAGGCCTTTAGCGGCGGCTGGCAGATGCGTATGGGCTTGGGCAAAATTATGCTCCAGGAGCCGGATTTGTTGCTCTTGGACGAGCCCACGAACCACCTGGATCTCGAAACCATTGAGTGGCTGGAGAATTACCTCCGAGGCCTGACCACGCCGATGGTGATTGTCTCCCATGACCGAGAGTTTCTCGATCGCCTCTGCACGCAAATTGTTGAAACCGAACGAGGTGTTTCCGCGACCTACTTGGGCAATTATTCTCAGTACCTCGACCAAAAAGCTTTTAACCGCCAGTCCCAGCTCTCCGCCTTCGAGCGCCAGCAAAAGGAACTGGAGAAGCAGCAAGCCTTCGTCGAGAAGTTCCGCGCCAGCGCCACTCGCAGCACCCAGGCGAAAAGCCGTGAGAAGCAACTGGACAAAATTGAGCGGGTCGAAGCACCGGATTCGGATGTGCGATCGCTCAAGTTCCGCTTTCCAGACTCGCCCCGCAGCGGTCGCGAGGTGGTGATTATCAAAGATCTCTCCCATACCTATGGCGAAAAGGTACTGTTTTTGGGCACGGATGCTCTGATTGAACGGGGCGATCGCATTGCCATTCTCGGTCCCAATGGTGCGGGTAAATCGACGTTGCTGCGCTTTATTGCGGGCTTGGAAAAACCCGAAGACGGTACGGTGGAAATGGGAGCCCACAACGTGATTCCGGGCTACTTCGAGCAAAACCAAGCGGAAGCCCTCGACCTCGAAAAGAGCGTGATTGACACGATTCACGACGAGGTGCCCGATTGGGAAAACCGTCAGGTGCGAACCTTGTTGGGTCAGTTTTTGTTTAGTGGCGACACGGTGTTCAAAAAAGTGGCGGCCCTCAGTGGCGGCGAAAAAGCCCGGTTGGCCCTAGCTAAGATGCTGCTGCAACCGGTCAATTTGTTGATGCTAGACGAGCCCACCAACCACTTGGATATTCCGGCAAAGGAAATGCTGGAAAATGCGCTCAAAAACTACGACGGCACTTCGATCATCGTCTCCCACGATCGCTATTTCATTTCCCAAGTCGCCAACAAGATTCTCGAAATTCACGAAGGCGAGTTGCGACTGTTCCGGGGTGACTACCGTTATTACCTCGACAAAATCGAAGAAGAAAAGGAAAAAGCTCGGCTGTCTGCCATCGAAGCAGAAAAGGCAGCTCAGGCTGCGATCAGCAAGGAAAAGCGTATGGCCAAGGAGAAAGAGCGCAAGTCAACGAAGAAAGCTGCAAAATAGCAACGTGCGAAACCGGGTGTTGCCGATTCCGGGGATTCAAAGCGTTCAATCAAACCGCGATCAAACCCACCCGTAGGGAGGAACCGCCGCTCGTCCCTACGGGTATAAATTTTACAGGGACTGGATTTTTGCTTATTTGCGGTACCCGGCTGCCGCCAAGACGCGATCGAGCGCTGCCAACAGCAAGATCACATTTTCAGGCCGGCTGTTAAAGCCCATCAGGCCAATGCGCCAGACCTTACCCCCCAGTTCACCTAGGCCATTGCCAATTTCGATGTTGTAGTCATTGAGCAACTGACTGGTCACCGCCTTGGCATCCACACCTGCCGGGACGCGCACCGTCGTCAGCGTCGGCAACCGGTATTGCTTCTGTACATGCAGAACCAGCCCCAGATCTTCTAGGCCTTCCCACAGTAGTTCCGCGTTGGCTTGGTGGCGCTGCCAGCGATTTTCTAGACCTTCCTCCGCAATCAGACGCAGGGCTTCGCGGATGGCGTAGTTCATGTTGATTGGAGCGGTGTGGTGATAGGTGCGTTCTGCGCCCCAATATTTGCCCACGAGGGACATGTCCAGATACCAGTTCGGGACCTTGCCGGGGCGCTGGCTGAGCTTTTCGAAGGCGCGATCGCTCATCGTAAACGGCGAGGCACCGGGCGGGCAGCTCAGCCCCTTTTGACTACAGCTATAGGCCAGGTCAATCCCCCACTCATCCACAAACAACGGTACCCCCCCGAGGCTGGTCACCGTGTCGGCGATCAGCAAACAGTTATACTCACGACATAGATCGCCGACCCCTTCCAAGGGCTGGCAAGCGCCGGTCGAGGTTTCCGCGTGAACCAAGGCCATGACCTTGGGCCGGTGTTCTTCTAGGGCCGATCGCAATTCTTCCAGGCTAAACACTTCACCCCAGGGCTTTTTGATCGTGCGAACATCGGCCCGGTAGCGATCGGCCATGTCTTCGAGGCGATTGCCAAAATACCCCATGCTGCCGACGAGCATGACTTCGCCCGGTTCGATGACGTTGGCGATCGTTGCTTCCATCGCCGCGCTGCCTGTCCCACTGACCGGAATCGTAATCCGATTGTCGGTTTGCCAAGCGTAGCGCAGCAGTTCCTGCACTTCGGTCATCATTGCTAGGAAGGCCGGATCGAGGTGACCCACTTGGCGCAGACTCAGGGCCTGCAGCACGGCTGGGTGGGCATTGGAAGGGCCAGGCCCCAGGAGCAGGCGCGGCGGCATGGAGAGGGGGCCAACGGATTTGCGATTGGCTTCGTTGATGCGGGGCTGGGTAACGGCGGGAACAGAAAACCGAGCGGGAGGACTTGCGACCATGGCGTTTCTTATCTTTAGAATTTGATTCCGGTAGCAGCGCTACAGATAGCCTCCAGTTTCTCAAATTTTTGACTGATTTTCGGCTGATTCTTCGCGTTCGTGTCAAGTCTCGTGGCAGTCTAGGGAGTCAAATCCTCCAATGCGAGTGACATAATTGGGTGATGTTTTATGTTGGGTGACATGTCAGATCACTGTCCTTGTTTCGGCGCGAGGGTCATCACCGACATCAGCGTGAGCTCCATCAGCTCCATGTACGCCTGAATGTCCACCTGACGAGAGAGCAGCATTTCTCGGTATTGCTGCTTGATTTGGCTGAGCTTTTGCAGTGCAGCCTCTGGATCGGTTTGTAGGGTTTCTTGCCAGTCGTCCAGCAGCAAAAGCGTATCTAGCACCAACGTACGCCGCTGGGTATCGAGCACTGAACGGCACTGATCGCCGAAGGTTTCGGTTTTCTGTTGCACCTGGGCATAAATTTCGTCGGGGACGCTGCCTGCAATAAACTGTAAGCGATTATCCTGACTCAGTTCTTCGATTTCCCGGAGGGCCTCCTGGGGGTCATTGGTGAGGGTTTTGCTGATTTCGCTGATGCGCTGGAGGGTACGGTTGACGAGGTGCTGCGATCGCCGCCGTCTCCAATGTTGCAGCAGCATCCCCAGTACACTTGTACCGAGGAGTAGAAAAATCCCCGCCTGCAAATCACTGTTATTTTCCCAGTAGCGTACCCAAGCTAGGCGCGGATCCCCTTGTTCATAGACCTGAAAAGCTGATGGATGTATATAAAACAATTTTTGTCGCAGCAACTGTTCTGGCTCACCATCCTGTAGTTCCGGATAGAATAAGGCGTACTGGCGAGCCGTTGCAATCACTGACCAAGTCACCAAACGAACAATTTGAGGATCGGCATCGGGCCGAGCAATTAAGACGGTCGGTGTCGTGAGCGTGGTGATATCGCGATCGGGAATGTTGGGCGAAACACCGTAGGTTCCGCTGGGAATCAGCGCCGGTTGATAGATACCGGGTTTCTGGGTAGACAAATAGTTGATTAAGCTGGGTGAAAGTGGCAGGAGCGTCAAGGTTGGTTCTGCAACAAAAGCTTGGCGCAGGCGCTCACTGGCCCCTAAGCGTCCCACGTAAAAAACTGCACTGGGCTGTTTTGATTCTGGTGGCCCTGATTCTAGTGGCTGTGCGCTCAACAGATCCAGCGCTTCGCTAAAGCCAGACTCATTGGCCTGGGCTAGCAGTTGGGGCGTATTCAACCGGGCAGCGGCGAGAATTTGATCGGCGGTGAAGCGAATGCCGCTGCCAGGGGTGCCGATGGCGATCGCTCGATCGCGCAAATCATCTAGTTCTCTCGGTGGTGCATTCCCCTCTGGCGCTTGCCCCCGACTGATCACATGCACATGCTCACGGGCGAGGACGGCGATCGCCTCCACCTGCCCTGCCTCCAAGCTCTCCTGGGCCACATCCAGTTGCACCAGGGCAAAGTCCACCTTTCCGGCCAAGAGGCGCTGCAAATTATCGATCGACCCATTGGACTCTTGCACCGTCAGGTCAAGCTTGACGGTCTCTTCGGTGGAGGTTTTAATCTGCTTGCCCAAGCGATAGTAATAACCCGTTGCAGAACCGGTCGCCAGGCTCAAGGACTGAGGGGCAGGGCGGCAGGCGGGTAGGTGAAGAGGCGATCGCAACCCAAGCCCTCCAGAGCATCGAAATATGTGACCAACGCAAGCCATAGGTCTACCCATCGGTCTACCGCACCGACTGTCCGATTAACTGTCCAACTAAATGTATCAGGCACCTGTATCAGTTCCCTGTATTAGGCACCGGTATCAGGCACCGGTATCTCGCGCCTGGAACTGGGCAAATGCACCCCCCGAATCGCGTAGTCTAAAAGCTGCATGGGATGCAGTACCGGCATGGGTGTTCCCTGTTTCTCGAGTTGTTGAGAAATCTGGACGAAGCAACCAATATTTGCCGAAGCAATTAAGCTCGCACCGGTGTTGCGCAAGTTCTTCACCTTTTGGCGTCCCAATTCCGCCGCCACCTCGGGCTGCAGAATGTTGTAAATTCCGGCACTCCCGCAGCACAGCGCCGCATCCATCGGTTCGCGCAACTGTACCCCCGGAATTTGCCGCAACAGTTGGCGCGGTTGCAGGCTAATCTTCTGGCCATGCAACATGTGGCACGCATCTTGATAAACCATCGTCAAGGGCTCGTCTTGCAAGGGGGACAAGGTCGCCGTCAGGCCAACCTCCGCCAAGAATTCCTGCACATCTTTAACCTTGGCGGCAAAGGTCTTGGCCCGCTCGGCATAGGCTGGATCGTCCTTGAGGATATGCCCATACTCCTTTAGGGTGTGGCCGCAGCCTGAAGCATTCACGACCACCGCATCCAAACGGGTATCGAAGGCGTCGATCAGTTGCCGAGCCAGGGCTTTGGTTTGTTCTTCTTGGCCTTGGTGATGAGTTAGGGCACCACAACAGCCTTGAATGGTCGGCACAACGACCTCGCAGCCATTGGCGGTGAGTACTCGAGCGGTCGCGTCATTGACCGCAGGGTTGAACAAGCGCTGGACACAGCCCAACAGCAACCCCACACGGTAACGGGTTTTGCCCTGGGCAGGCATAACGGTGGGGAGATTGTCCTGAAAAGCGTTGGCGGGAAGCTCGGGTAGCAGCGCTTCCATGGCCGCGAGTTGGGGGGAGATTTTTTCAAAGAAGCGTAGCGATCGCAATTGCCGCTGCAAGCCCGTTTTTTGATAGAGCCCCACCGGTCGCATCAGCCAGCGCAGGCGATGGGGATAGGGAAACAGCGCAAAATCAGCTTGCGCAGGAGCTTCTCGGGCAAACTCCGCTCCTGATTGCGCTCCACCTGGGACCGAGTTGCCTCAATCAGCTGGTCGTAGGCCACGCCGGAGGGGCAAGTCGTCACACAGGACAAACATCCCAAGCAGGTATCAAAATGTTGACTGCTCGTGGCGTTGAGCTCGATTTCACCCGTGTTAATCCCGTCCATTAAATAAATCCGTCCCCGAGGCGAATCCATTTCGGTACCCAGTACCCGATAGCTGGGGCAAGTGGACAGGCAAAACCCGCAATGAACACAGGCGTCGATCAGTTTCGGGTCAGGAGGATTTTGGCGATCGAAACCTGTGTCTAGATTGGGCACAGTGGAGGTTTGCATGGGAGAAAGTGCAGGGATGTATTTCCAAGGATGTATTTCCAAGGATACGCCCTTGCGATGGGGATCGCGACTGGGGGAGGAAAGCGTTGGGGCAACACTCTGGGGCGATCGGCGCAACCCAGCTCCGCAGGATCGACGGCTTGCGCTCAATCTTTATGCCAGCTTTATTGCAGTATCAGTAGCATTACTCATAGTATTAAGTCAGGTACGCGCCCGATCCTCAGAGCACATCTCACCATGAAATCTACCGCGCAATCGACCGTACAACCGGCAGAGCCTTTTCCCACCATGACCCTCATCGGCTTTGGCCAAATGCTAGGCAAGATGCTGGGCCAGCCCCTAGAGAAGGCAGTGGCATTGTCTCCCGACAAAAAGGTGGTGGCGACACGGGATGGGGGTAGCTTTGATGTGACCGAGGAAGTGATTCGAAGGGAAGACCCGATCCAGGTAAACGTTGTCCGGGAAACCGAGGTTCGGGCGGCAGCAGCGGCCAGGGCCAAATCTCCCAAAGCGAAAGTCCTGGCCTCCGTGCGCTAGCTGTAGGTAGCCACTTCAGGGAGGAGCCGCAGTTCGTCCTGACGGCGTTGTGTGCAAGGGCAGACATCCGACGGGAAATAATACCCTTGGAGCGCGTGAATGGGGATGACCTTTCTAATGGGATCGATAAGTCAAATCTTATTGGCAAGCTTGATGACTCAGGGCGTATCAAAAACGGTAACCGCCACGATCGCCATCGACCCCGTGTCCATAATCAAGCCAATCTGATTCATCGCCTGCGCCACTGCAGCCGCCCCCATGAACCGCAATCTTCTCCCCATCGTCGTCGCGATTTTAAGCCTTGCCCTGGTTCTGGCCATGGGGCTCTTTTTGCCCGCCCTTGGTCGTTCCAGTAATTTGCCCAGCTTGGCCAGCTTGCCCCGCACCCTCAGCGTCGCAGGCCAAGGATTTGTCGATATTCCCAATCTCAAGCCCTAAAGCATCTGGGCATCGGGTTCGAAGGGTCGCCGTAGTAGTCGATGATTTCTTGGGTGCGTAGCACCATTGAGGTGAGCAACGTCGCTAGGTTTTGCTTGACTAACCCTTGTTCTTCGATCGATACATAGGCGACCTCATCGAGTAACAGTCGGGTGATTTGATCATGTTCCCCATCTTCGTTGACGTGGGCATGGAGCAGAATGGGCTGGTAAAAACCAGTTGGCAGATCGAGGTCAGCACAGCATTGCTTAAACAACTGATGAAAGGCCTGATCATCCTCCTCAAACAACATCAGCGCCGACTTGAAGCTGAGGGAATGCTGCCGAGCCCAGACTCCCAAGGATGAACAGACCGCAAAGGTCATGGGCAGCGGCTGCAGGGTTTGGATTTGGGCAGGGGTGATGCCAACGCTTTTGAGTGACTTTTCGATCAGTTGATCGTGGTGCAACTCAGAGGTAAAAAAGTTCTGGAGTAGCGCCTGGCTTTTCGGCGAGTCAAACTGAGATAGCGCCGGAGCCAGCAGACGCGGACAAAGGTGCGTCACATGGTAGGACTCAAGAACGTAACCCATCAGTTGCTCCCGCGTAATCGTGCCTTCCATCATCCGCTGAGCCATGACGGACGGTGGAAACTGCGACTTGAGACCGGCGAGGAAATGGGAAATCTCGCGGTAAAACTGGCTACCACTCAGGGGGCGATCGCAAACCTCCGTCCGCAACCAGCCCTTGGCATCAAAGGCGCTGAGCAGCTCCGCAATTTGCCGCCTGAGTCTCGGACAAGCCTGGGCCAAATCTCCTCGAGAAAAGCCCCCCGCCTGCAAACAGCGCACAAGCTGCTGCATTTCTAGTTGATCTGCGACAGGAACTGTAATCGCAATCCCCTGTTGGCCATCTCGAATTTCTAGGCCCGTTGCTAGAAATTGCACCCACACGCCATCTCTGAGGCGGGGGCGTTCGACCGAAACTACCTCGCCCACAATGGCGTCAAGGTTACGCTGGAGCTGTGGTGCAGCGCTGTAGTAGGTGCCGATTGCCTCCAGCCAGTTGCAATACAACTCGACGAAGAGATGGAATTGACCGACAAATCGTTGGCGCATCGCAAAGGATTGCGATCGCAATTCGGCTTGACAGAGTACGTCGACAGGGATGCCATAGCAACTATGACTGTTTTCAACACAGTGCTCGATACCGGCGACAAACTTTGGATTTAAGGGCTGCAGGAGGCAGGCTGAGGCAAATATCTCTAAGATTTGCGCCAGACTCTGGGTTAAGACACCTTGAAGACTCAGGGCACATAAGGGCTCGGTGTGGGCCCAGAAGGCTAGAGCATTTAACAGTGAAACAGTCTCTGGCAGCGGGAGGTGCGCTGGGCCAGATTCGATCTCGATGGCAGCCAAGGCCTCGGTCAGGTCATCGATCTGGCCCTGGCCCTGGCGATGCAGCTGAGTCCAGGCGCGCCGGAGCTGGGCAGAGGCCTGAAAATCCAATAGGGGTGCCTGAAAGGCAGATTGATGGGCCCGAAAATACCGTAGCTCTAGGGCAAAACCGTAGAAGAGATGAGGGGAGGGAGAGGTGTGTGTGTCGGGCTGTAGTGCTTGCCAAAAGAGGGTGTTGGCGAGGCGATCGCGAATTTCCATCACCCTAACTTCCAGCCTGTCCACTTCTCCCTCGCCGGTTTCTCGGGTGTCTGCGAGCCCTTCTGGGGGTGCAGCATGCTCAATCAATAGCCCCTGCTCGGCAAGCGCTTTGATCAGCCCTAGGATCGCTTCAGCCTGACTCGGATGAAAGGACTGCTGAATCTGTCGAATGGTTCTTGTTCCATTCATCAGTGGGAAGAGTGCCTGCAAGGTCAGAGCAAGCTGTTGCTCATTGGGATAGACAATCTCCATGCCACGATGGGAAAAGAGAATATGTTCTGGGTAAAAGCTCACGCTGCAGGCGAGTTGCACGCAAGATTCTAAAGGCAATGATTCTAAAGACGATGAGACCTTGACGGATGGAGTCTCCAGCATTTTGAGTGATCCGGAACTCGCAATAGATTCATCAAATGCAACGACCTCAGGCCCAACAACTTCAGGCCCAACGGCTTCAGATCCAACGGCTTCAGATCTAACGACTTCAGGCACAATGACTTCAGGCACAATGACAGGATTAGACATCTTCTCAAACCCTCATGAGCAAAATTGATAACCGCATCAACAGAGGCATTGATGACAGAATGGGCGACCTGAAAAACAACCTCCACCTGATGCGAACTCTCCGTTATGTTCTCCGTTATGTTCTTCCGCCATATTGGTCACCGACGAAGGCTGAGTAAGTTTGAGCAACAAGTTTGAGCAACAATACCGTTGTGATTCGAATTTCTCTTGCCTGCGTCGGTGTTTTCGCTGTTGTAGCCGCGATCTCCAGTCTCGGACGTGATCTCGCAAGCCCCCTAGAGGATGACCGCGCACCAAGGCAGGGGGCCGTGGGGATCTAGATCGCAAACCGGAACAACGGGTGTAACCGGTAAAGGATGGGGCAAAGGCATCGGATGAGGAAGTGGAAAACAATCAATCGGCGGCAACGGCTTAATCGATTTAATCGGTTTAATTGGAAATGATCGAATCAATCTGCGAAAACCACCCAGATCATCGAACCGGGGAAAAATTCCTCCACCCTGCACGGGGAGAGCCGCTTCAGGTGTTAGATCTTGGAATGTATCCAGATTTTCGATAACGAGCCGTTGCTGGGTCTTGGGCTGATTTGTCATTGTGCTAACCCTTGGTTGTAATGTGGGCTGTCGTGCAGGGGCTTCAATGTCATTTTTTTGTCGTTTTTTTGTCGTTGTTTGTCGTTTTTAATGAAAAACAACAGCTTGTAAGCTCAAGCGATGACGTTAAAGACAGATAGCAGCGCAAAGGGACAACGGCGATCGTGCACCACCCCTGTACCCCTCCTGCATTGCCCCTGCACTCCTCAACGATGTCATAAACACTTGAAGTGTAGTTGCCAATTTGCCAGAACCCAGGGCGATCGCACCTCCTTTAATCCCCAATTCTCCTTGGGCAATTAATCCTCTGTCTGCGCCCCTTCCCGTGCCTCGCCTTGTAGATGAATCAACTGATTTAAATCATTGCTATCCACTGCATAGGCAGCGCCGAAGCCGATTACAAACCGTCCACTGGTAGGCTGGAGTTGAAATATCCGAAAATCGGGCAGTGTCCGTAAAAGCTGAATCATGTTGCCAAACCGATCTTCGAATTGATCGACAATTCGGAGCCACTGCTCTGTCTCGGCCTCAATCAAGTGGGCGGTGCAGGTGTAACTGAGGCGCTTGCGGGCAAAGATTTGGGGCGTATCCTGTTCGTCTGCAATGAACAAAATGCTGGCTTGGGGAACGGCCTGGAGATTTTGGGTGTGATTGGAGAGGCCGCTGACATAAATATAAATGTTGCGATCGCCATCCATCACAAAGGGTGCATAGCTCGCATCGGGATGACCTTCTAGGCTGACGGTGCTCAGGATGATGCTTTGGAAAGCGTCAGTGAAGGTTTGGTAGGCGGCGATCGCAGCTTCAAATTTAGACACGGTTCACAAGGGGAGTGTAAGAGTTGCCATTAGTATAGTTTGCAGATTCGATCAGATTTCACCCACTCTTCGTCTGACTTAAGGAGACGTTCGCCCAGGGGACAGACCTCTATGGGGTCTTTGACCGAGAGGGTAATCTCCTGAGAGGTCGCTCTGGGTTGGGGTTGCAAGTCAGGGCGAACTCTGCCATCGTTTTTTAGCAAATACGACCGAATCTTTGCCTTCCCACCACGATCTTTAGGCCCCCCTAGCGATTTTCCAAGAACCGACCGTGGTTGCGGGCGTTGGAGTGGAGGTTAATTTAGCGATCGCCACACCTCGTCCTCAGTCGCCCAGGGCTTGCTCCTGTTACGATTGCCATAGCCCTCAAAATCACCCTTGGACAAAAGCCGTATGACCCGCCAAACATCACGGAGAATAATCGCCCTCATGCTGGCTCTCTGGGCCAGTCTAGTCTTGTTCAACCGACCCCAACTGGCCCAGGCCCAATCCTCTTCGCTGCTCGATTCTAAGGTGGCACGGCTAGAATTTGTGGTTCAGAATCTTGAGTTGAGGATTAATCAACTCTCGGCTCAAGTCTCGACTCCATCGGGTGTTCCACCGAGAAGTTCCGCTCGCATTAGCCAGCCGCCGAGTGCCCAACGGCCCAGCGGCGTCTCGCGCCAGGAGTTTGAAAATTTGACGACATTGGTGTTGGAGTTAAAGGAAGATATGAAAGCATTAGGCAAAACCTGAGCATCACCAAAAATCACCCAATCAAAATCACCCAATCAAAATCACCCAATCAAAATCACCAAAGCAAAATCACCAAAGCAAAATCACCAAAGCAAAATCACCAAATGGCAGATTTCTCAGTCCTATAGAGCCTGTTGACGAGTCACTCCCAATCCTGGCAAATCATTCGGTACCACGCGGCTATCTTGTAGTTTTGCACCTTCAAAAGGATCGTCAAGCAAATTGAGATGGCTGTCTAGATCTAGATAATCGGCCAGGGGTGATAGATGCGCCGCCGCCGTGTTGAGCAGACAGCTGTCGGAGTAACAGCCCAACATCACCTGAAGACCACAGGCCCTAGCCGTTTGCACCATGCGCATGGCTTCTGTGAGTCCCCCAGATTTCATCAGTTTGATGTTGATGCCATCAATGCGATCGCGATACCGTAGAATATCTTCGGTGCCCCAGCAACTTTCATCAATAAAAATCGGCAGCGGCGACTTTGCCTTGAGTTTCAACAGGTCATCTTCTTGGCCCTTGGCCAAGGGTTGCTCAATATAGGCTACGCCTTGCCCCGCCAACCATTCCGCCATCACCGCTGCATCTTCGAGGCTCCAGCCCCCATTGGCATCGACGTAGATGCGCGAGTTTCGGGGGGCAATTTGTTGAACGGCTGTGAACATGGCTTGGTCGGCGCTGATGCCCTGGGGATTGCCGAGCTTGAGTTTGATCAGCTCAACCGGCAGGAGTTTTTGCCAAGCGCGTAGGCGGTCTTGAGCTTGTTCTGGGGTACTAATGCCAATGGTGACCGAGATCGGGCTGATGCGATCGCATTCAAGCCCCCACAATTTCCACAGCGGCTGTCCCACAACCTTGCCCATCCAGTCGTAGAGTGCGATGTCAATGGCGGTGCGGACACCTGAGGGCACAGCTTGGTCGAGCAAAAGCTGTTCGATTTCCTGACGCTGCCAGGGGCTGTAGGGCAAGAGCAGGGGAGCGATCGCCTCTAGTTCTTTCTGCAACTGTTCAGTTGTTTGGGGCGGGTGGCGAGTGAGTTTACGACCCCGTTGACGCGCCGTGCCCAGAGGCTCGTGGGTGACTGAAAAGGGTGAGGCTTCACCCCAGCCTTCGATGCCGTCATCCTCCAGACGGAGCCACAGGTTGGTGGTGCGGGTCGTGGTGCCTCGACTGATGCGAAGAGCATGACGTTTGTTGACAGTAAAGGTCTCGACGAAGCACTTCATGGTTGGGACGGGGGGTAGATGCAAATGCGACGCTGACTGGGGCGATCGCCAGGGAAAATCGCCTCTTCAGATCACCTCTTCAGTATGTCAGCATAAAAGTCCGTCGGCCTAAAGAGGCCCTTGGGGGTCGAGGGCTTGAACGGGATTGGGGTCGATTGCTGTTTTATTCCATCCTCGTCCCTCAGGTATTGACTCAACGTTGTAACAGCATCTGAGTAGCTTCCGCTCTCGTCATTCCTGTGCGCATTTGTGGCTGGTAGAGCAGTTGTATCAGGGCTTGATCGATCGCCGTATACTCCAGCGTTGTCGTCCAACCCTGATAAAAAAATACTGTCTGGCTGAGCCCAGGAATCTTGCATCAGCCCAAGGCTTTGGGTCAGCTCTTCGCGAATCAAATGGGCGCGTTCGGTGGAGGTGATGCCTTCGCTCGCGATGAGAATTTGTGCTCGCTCGAGGCCCGCCTCGTTCCACCAGACCCAAAAGAACCCTTGGTTGCCCGGTTGGTAGGTCGGCAGCAGCGCCGAAAACTCGGCCTCGGGTCGAAAATAGATTTCGATCTCTGAAGTGGCCTGCTCTGTTAGCCGCAAGCGCATGCCGGTCAACTGCGACAGTTCCTCGGTCACCTGGTGGAGGACCTGCCAGTCTTGGGCGGTTGGGTTGCCCCGAATCGCTACGCTCAGTTCGTCGCGGTGCCAGCGGCGAAGACGCGGGGTGGTGTCGCCCCATTCTCTCCCCAGGGCAATTTCTAGGAAGTATTGGGCCACAGGATTCAGCCCAGTGTGAATTTCTGAGCTGGGTTCTGAGCTGGGTTCTGAGCTGGGTTCTGAGCTGGGTTCTGAGCTAAATGAATCCAGGGTTATTACGGATTTTGTTTTGTCTGATTTTGAGAATTCTTGGCTGGTGATCGCCCCCCCTCTCGCCCCTGTCTCCATCGGGCTAGGATTGGCCTCAGGAGCCTGTAGAAGTAGGGATAAGCCCAAAAATACCCCCGTGATTCCGGCCCAGGTATACAGATCTTTTGATTGCATTAAAAATCACTTTATCTATGGCGATCGCCTCACATTATGGCAGTTCGTATCACCCTAGGTGCAACCCCGCAGGGCTGGATTCGGGGTTGAAATTTTGATGAAGAATCTCGGTTTTCCCGGAGGCACCAGCGATAGTTAAAACATCAAGCCCACCGATGTATCCACCGTCACCGAGCTTTTACGTCAGGGGAAATCAACCGTATGCAACGTTCTGGGATTCCGTCTTCGATGCGGCACAGGTTAGGAGATTGGGCCAGTTCTTCGGGATTGGCAGGGGTGTGGGCGATGGCAGCCCTGGGTGCTGCAGGGGCATTGTGCTTGGGTGAACTGGTTGCAGCGGGAGGGCTTGCCCAGGCTGCCCTGGGCCGTGCTGATCGCTGTGAACCTGTGCTCCAGATGCAGCAGGAATTATCCCGTCGCACCTACTCGGTCGGGCCGTTAGACGGCATTTTTGGTCCGCAAACCGAATTTGCGGTGCGGCGGTTTCAGGCCAATCAAGGCTTGCCGGTAACGGGTCAAGTCGAGGGAGCAACGGCGATCGCCCTCGGTCTCCCCCAAGGCGTCAGCTGCAATCCGGTCGCCCAAGCCAGTCATCGCGTTGCCACACCGGGCACCTCGCTCAATCGCCGCGATCGCCCCAGTGGCACGGTTTTGGATCAGCTCGCCGATCGCACCCCCGTGGTGGTGGTCGAAACCCAAATGGGCTGGAGCCGTTTGCAGCAGGGGGGCTGGGTCGCGAGCAATTTTCTGGTGCCTCTGGGCTCGGGCAGCCTGGGCCAAAATTCAACAGCTCAGTCTAGTGCGGGCGGTGGTGGCGGCAGCAATGGCGGCGGTAACACGCTGTTTATTCCCCCTTCCCAGGGCGGAATCTCGACGAATAGTGGTGGCGGTGGCGGTGGCGGCGGCGGACAATCGCCTGCCCCCGGCACGGCGGTGGGCAATGCTGGAGGCGGCCCAGGCTGCACCCACACGGCCCTGGTCACGGCTCGCGCCGGTTTACAGGTGCGCAACGCTCCAGCTGGTGCTGTGGTCACCGGTTTGGATGAGGGAGAGGCGATTTGCTTGACCGGAGAAGGCCGAGCCGCCAGCCAGCGGTTTTGGGCCAAGTTACAGAGCGGTAACTGGGTCGCATCCGATTTTTTGCGGTTGCTAAACTAATCCGCGATTCTGGAGACCGGTTTGGGGAGATTGTTCAGGAGATTGTTCAGGAGCCTGCCCACGGCCTGAATATCTTTGTCACCGGGGGATCTTTCCACGCCGCTGGACAGGTCGATGCCCGCCGGAGCGACCCGCGCCAGCGCCGCTTCAATGTTGTCGGGCTTCAACCCCCCAGCCAACAGCCAGGGACAACCCGGCTGAAAGCGATCGAGCATGGCCCAGTCAAGGCTGTGACCCGTGCCGCCGAGAATGTGGGGATGGTAGGCATCCAGCAGCAGGGTATCGACCAGGGAGGCGAAGCGGCCAGCGGTGTCTAGATCCTGGGGCGATCGCACCCGCACTGCCTTAATCAGCTCAATCTCGGGTCGCCCCATCTGGATCAAGAGCGCCCGCACCTGGGCGCAGGTCTCTGGCGATTCATCGCCGTGGAGCTGGACGCCGCTGAGTTGACCTTGCTCGACCGTGGTCTGAATCTGGGCCAAACTGGCCTGGGCAAAGACCCCAATGCGTTGGGGGAAGTTGACTGTGTGCGTTCGCAACCCTTCAACAATCGTGCCGATGGCCTGGGGCTCGATGTAACGCGGGGAGGCCTCAACGCAAATGAATCCTAAGGCCGTCACCCGGTGATCCCAGCCTGGGCGATCGCCATCTGGTTCGCTGGACGCGCGCAGGTTTGCAATGGCGATCGCCTGTTCTGGTTGGGTAATCCCACAAATCTTGATCCGTAAATCTACCATCTGTTTCAAGTGAAGAGGGCTGTTTCAAGTGAAGAGGGCTGTTTTAAGTGAAGAGGGCGTCATTCCAGCCCGACTTTCGTTATGGTGAAGTCAGGTGAATCACTATCTTCATACGACCTAGACCCCTATGCAATCCGGCCTTCGAATCGGCTCTGTTTTCGGTATTCCGCTCCAAATCCATCCCTCATGGCTCATCATTTTGGCGCTGCTGACCGTTTCCAACGGCGTCGGCTGGCAGGCGGACTACCCAGACTGGGGCTCCGGACTGGCTTGGGGCGTCGGCTTTGTCGGAGCGCTGTTGTTATTTGTCTCGGTGCTGTTACACGAGTTGGGGCACAGCCTCACGGCCATGGCCCAGGGCATTGAGGTGAACTCGATTACGCTGTTTTTGTTTGGTGGCGTGGCCTCGATTAACCGCGAGTCAAAGACGCCGGGGAAGGCCTTTTGGGTGGCGATCGCAGGCCCGGCCGTCAGCATTGCCCTGGCGCTTAGCCTGTTTGGCCTCACCCAGGTTTTGCCCCCTGATACCCCGGCCCAGGTGCTGGCACTCGATTTGGCCCGGATTAATCTGATTTTGGCCTTGTTTAATCTGATTCCAGGACTGCCCCTCGACGGAGGGCAGGTGCTCAAGGCGGCGGTGTGGCAGGTGACGGGCGATCGCTTCAAGGCCGTCCGCTGGGCCTCGCGATCGGGGCTTATTCTCGGCTGGGGAGCCGTGCTGCTGGGGTTGGTGACGGTCTTTTTACTCCAGGATGCCGGTGGCTTTTGGCTGACGCTGTTGGGCTGGTTCGGCATCCAAAATGCCCAGTCCTACAGCCGCTTGACGACGCTCCAGGAAAGCCTGGTCAAAACCAAGGCTCGAGATGCCATGACCCGCCAGTTCCGGGTCTTGGACGGCGCGCTCAGTGTGGAGGTGCTAATCGAGCTGTATTTTCAGGAGTCGGCGGGCTTCAATCTGCCCTATTTTTCCTCGACGGATGGCCGCTACGACGGGGTCTTGAAGGTTGCCGCGATTCAGGAGCTCGAGCGCAGCCAGTGGCAAAGCCGCAGCCTACGAGAATTTGCAACGCCCCTAGATAACCTCCCCACGGTCATGGAGGAGGCGACGGCGTTGGCGGTGATTCAGCGGATGGAGGCGGAGAATTTGCCCTACATCACGGTGCTGTCGCCAGCGGGCACGGTGGCCGGGGTCATCGATCGGGGAGATTTGGTGCAGGCGGTGGGTAAAACCTTGGGTATCCAGTTTCCGCCCGAAGAAATTGCGCGAATCAAGCTAGATGCGGCCTATCCGCCGAAGTTTCAGTTGGGGGCGATCGCCCAAGCCACCGATCCCTAGGGTCGGATGCTGTTCAAGCTGGATATTCCTAGTCCCGAACCTCAACCCTTATGGCGGGCGATCCCAATCTCATCATTGAAATGGTTACGGTTATGGGTGCCGCCACTGTCGGTGGCTACATCGCCAGCCGCTGTCAGCAACCTGTGCTGTTGGGCTATCTCTTGGGGGGCGTGGTCGTTGGCCCCAGCGGGCTTGGCCTCATTGCCCTTAAAGGGGACATCCAGGTGTTGGCTGAGATCGGCGTCGCCCTGCTGCTGTTCGCCCTCGGGGTAGAGTTTTCGTTGAAGGATTTGCTGCGGGTCAAGGCGATCGCCCTCGGGGGCGGCAGCTTACAAATTCTGTTGACGATTTTGCTAGGGGGCGGCTTGGCCTATGCCACGGGCTGGGTGGACTCCGTTCCCCAGGCTGCGTTTTTGGGATCGGTGCTGGCGCTTTCTTCCACCGCTGTCGTGCTCAAGAGCCTGATCGAACGCAACCAGATCAAAACGCCCCACGGCAAGATCATGCTCGCCATGTTGATTGTTCAGGATTTGGGCCTGGGCGTGATGCTGGCCGTGCTACCGGCCTTGGCCGAGGCCGAGGCCATCGGCGCAGCGGTGGCAATGGCGATCTTGAAACTGCTGGTGTTTTTGGGTGGGGCGATCGCCGCTGGCCGCTGGCTGATTCCCGCCCTGATTCGCTTAATCGTCCGTCAAGCGAATCCAGAATTGTTCCTGCTGGCCATCCTTGTGCTTTGCCTCGGCATCGCCTTGGTCACCTCCGCTCTGGGACTCGGGGTTGAAATGGGCGCTTTCGTCGCCGGATTAATGGTCTCCAATGTGGAATATGCCGACCATGCCCTCGATCGCGTCTTGCCCATGCGAGATGTGTTTGCAACTTTGTTCTTTGCCTCGATCGGGCTGTTGATTGACCCTGGCTTTTTATGGGAGAACGCCTCGGTTCTGTTGGGTCTTGTGGCCATCACCTTGGTGGGCAAGGCTTTGATCGTGACGGCGATTGTGCGGGCTTTTGGCTATCCGCTCAAGACGGCGCTGACCGTGGGCACCGGGATTAATCAAATTGGAGAATTTTCCTTTGTGTTAGCCGGTGTGGCCCAAGCCTCGGGCCTGTTTTCCGAGCGCCTCTACGGTCTTGCTGTCGGCACCGCCGCTGCCACGCTTGTGCTCACGCCTTTGAGTTTGCGGCTAACCCCACATCTGATTCGCTGGCTGGAGCGATCGCCCCAATTCGCCCGCTGGATGCAAGGACAGCCGAGCCGTCTCGTTGGCCCAGAGCCACAGCCTGACAAGCCTCATATCATCGTGGCAGGCTACGGACGAGTCGGGCAAATCCTGGTGCGACTGTTGGATTTTCAGGGCCATCCGCTCCTGGTGATCGACAACGACGAGGCCAAGCTGCAGATCCTGCGGGAGCGCCAAATTCCCTATCTCTTCGGCGATGCCAGCAGTATTCATCTCCTGGAAAAAGCCCAGATTCACACCGCCAAAGCCTTGGCCATCACCCTCCCCGACCCCATGGCCACCCGTCTTGTGCTCAATCGTGCCCTCAGCCTCGCCCCTGATCTAGATATTACGGTTCGCGCCCACGACAATCGTGAACTCGATCCGCTCTATCAACTCGGGGCGAAGGAAGTCGTACAGCCGGAATTCGAGGCGGGGCTGGAGATTGGAGCCCATGTGTTGCTCACCCTGGGCGAAAGTGCTCTGACCGTGCAGCAGTTGGTTCATCGCTATCGCCAGGGGCGCTATCGGGACATTTTGCCGGGGCGATCGCAATATTGGGGCGTTGGGGGTTTCGAGCAGATCCTGGAGGGGCTCAATCACCGCTGGTACGACCTCCCCGGCGGTCATCCGCTCGTTGCCCAAAGCCTTGCAACAGCGAATATTCGCCGGACCACGGGGGTGACAATTATGGCGATCGCGCGCGGCAAGCAAATGCACCGTTATCCCCTGGGGAACACTGTTCTGGAGGCAGGCGATCGCCTACTCGTGGTAGGAGATGCGATCGAGCAAGCCGCCTTTGCCGCCCTGCTGCACCAGCACCCAGATTAAAACTTGTCTATCTTCAAACGGGTCTATCCTCAGCCTCAAGACCGCTGCAAGGCCGCTGCAAGACCTCAGCCCAATCCGCCTCAGACAACTCCCGCCGCTCAAACGTGACTCCCCAGCAGGTTTGCGCCGCTGCCAGCAACGCCGCCATCACCCGTTCTCGGCCCTCAGGGCCAAGCAAATACTCCGGTAGATCCGGTAACGGCCCCGTTTCCCCAAAAGCAGCCAAAAGCACTGGATCTGGGTTGAGCCGCATGGATCCTTGCTGAAGCAAGACGCGCGATCGCCAAAGCTGCGCACTCCCAATCAACTTTGCGCCATTGGCCAAGACCAAGTCTGCCCCGGTTGCTGTACCAAAACAGTTGGGATTGTGAATATAGCCTCGGCCTGCGCTGCCATAGCTGAGCGGCGATCGCAAAGACCGCCACCCCATCACCAAAAATTCACACACCTGCCGGTACACCGCCGCCCGACTCCCAGTAAAACCAGAGTTCCCCCTTAGCCCAGACGTCACCAGTGAATAGGTCAGGTCGCCCTGGTGCAATACAGCTCGTCCACCGCTGGGCCGCTGTACCAAGTCCAAGGGTTGGCCCTGCCATCGCAAGGTTGCCCAAGCCTCGGGCCAGCGCTTCTGGTGATATCCCAGGGAAATCGCCGCCGGTTCCCAGCCATAGAACCGTAGCGTCGGCGGCTGTTTGCCCTGCACCTGTTGCTCCAATAGCCAAACATCCAGCGCCATCTGCACAGCGCCGGACGCTTCAAAGTAGGGAATCAAGTGCCAACGATTTAGTTCACTCAAATAAGGTCGCTCAAGGCAGAGTTCAAGCCCGTGCAAGGATCGGCTTCCCCGACCCTCAGACGCCTTGAAACGTATCCCAGATCCGGCATCGGGCGCGGAATTTGCGCCCCTACAATTTGATCCAATTCGATCGAATTGGACCTTTGTTCCTTAAGCGCTCAGCGTTGCCTTGTATTCGTCGGCCAGCGTCGCCACAATCGTAATGCAGCGAGATACCTCGCTGGGTGATAACCCCGCCAGCGTCCGGCTCGTAACGACCACGATGTCTTGGTTGAGCAGGGCAAACCGGGCTTCTAGAGTTGTACTCCAGTTAAGTTCGAGCAACTTTACCGCCATCGCCGTGGGCAAGGTTGTGGGCGAGGGCATCACTTCCGACCACACCGTCAGCGTGTCGTCATCGGTCAACCCCGTGAGCTGCACAAAAACTTCCGCCGAGCCATAGCCAAACTTCCAGAGGTAGCCCTCCTGGGCATGACTGACCATCGCCGTGCCTTCTTGCTCTAGGCTCGAAATGACAGTCTCTAACATTTCGATATAGTTCGGGGCGCTCGCATCCGCTTCGGAGGGAGGGGCGATCGCGAGTTCGGGGCTGTAGGTTGTCATACTTACGCTCACTGGGGCTTACGCTCACTAGGGGAGAAGGGCTGCGGGAAATCTACGGGTTTGAGTCCTAAGCATGGGCGGGCAAAACAGATCGCTCAAAGGCATCACGGCTTTCAAAAATCTCGAACGCCTGATCCATACTACTGAGCTCAAACACCATTTTAATCTGGGCATTGGGGGCACAGAAACAAAGCCGACGACTCGCAGCCCGCACCAGCTTCAGAATCGAAACCAACGAGCCCAGGCCAGAGCTATCGATAAAGGTCGTCTCACCGAGATCAATCAGCACAATATCCGTAGAAGCCGTCAGCAGCGTTTCCACTTCTTCGCGAAGCTCTTCCACCCGTGTCCCGTCCAAAATGCCAGTGGGCCGAACCACATCAAATACAGCGCTCAGAGACATGAATCTATCTACCTAAAAGCATCAACGTCGAAGACCAAACCCCGAAGCCGACGCCAAACCAGCTCTCGTCGTGACGATCGCAGTCAGGGTACGGGCTCCCATGACCAAACAAGTTTGGTTTGGGTTTGTATCTAAATATTACCCAGAAAAAATCCGTATCCCCTATCTTCAACGTAATTTCAATTACCTGCGGTTCCCGAGCTCTCCCTGAAGCTCCCCGGACGTGGCGATCGCACTCCCGACCACAGCCCTAGGAGAGCGGTCAAAAAAAGCATCCTCTAACTCATAGCCCAACATTTGCGTCATCGCCTTTATCCGACCCCGACCCTCCATCCCCTGGGACGCCAGCCAGTCGTGCAGCGTGAACACCCGATGCATCACCCAAATTTCTAGGGCTTCCGGGTTGTACTGGATACCCTCAGTCGGATGGAACTGGTGGGGAACCAGCATGGCAACGTAGCGCCCAAGCTCACCGCTTTTCCAGTCGAGCAGTAGGGGCAGGTAAGGAACTTGAGCATCAAGCCGGACAAACCAAAGCCGCACCTCGGGAATTTCAGAAAGCTCTCGCGGATCGGTGGCTTCGCGGGGGTAGTCGATGGCAAAGTCAAAATCAGGCGATCGATTGGCCCAGCCGGAGGTGGACTGGCAAGAAGCGATCGTTTGTTTCGCAAGGGTGGTGTCGAGGCAATGGATGGCATCAACAGCCAAAGGAATCGTTGTCATAGAAACACGAGAAAACCTGCTGCTTCAGGGTATCCCATGACTTACTTGATCATCACCTAGCAACTCGCGTTCCCTCGGCTCATGCCAGAGCGACCCATTCGGATCAAGTCGACAATCGCCAGATTCCTGTCACCAACTGTTGACCTTTGTCAAAATTAAATAAGAATTTCTCATTTCAAAGAAACAAAGTTAGTTCCGATACCATTTCAAGTCGAAGAACAGGACGGAGATGAGGTAAACCGTCGATCGCCTGGCTCGGTTTCCCGAAAAGAAAGTTGACAAACAAACACAGGCTCTTCCTGAACTGTATCTTTTGCCCATACAAATGGAGGTTCCGCCAGACCACAGGCAATCCAGCTACTCTGAACTATCACGCCCAGCTGCTCGCATCCCCCGCCTCGCCGACCTTCTGGCTGATAGAAGCGACAATGTTGGCATTTCGAAACAGCCGGCTCTTGCGAAGAAGAAACACCCTGAGGCGTGTGGAACATTTGTGCCGCTTGCATGAAAATGACATATCTTATTGAACCTTTCATAATCCTAGCTTTCCGTCTTTTCACGGCTTGTTTTCATCTTTAGAACCCCAAAGGGACTTGCTCCCAGCACTTGACGTTGATTCGGGGGGAGGTTGACCGTAAGAAGTCTTTACTATTTCTTTGGTATTCCGACATGTTTGGCAACGAATGAACTTACCTTTTCCGGTATATCTCTCTGACAGTCGTTCTCTCCGATGGCGTAGGCTCCCTCGCGCGGATTGGGCACACACGTAGCCACTGCTCCTTTAATTCACCAATTCACCGCTCTTTTAACTCATTGGATATTTTTTCGGCTTGCCAGCGCTGGGTGGCGCAAAACGCACAAACGGACCAACGCTGCAATTCCCCTTGGGGCGTGGGGCATTGACAGCGAGGACAAGGGGGGAGGGTCTGGTTTTGTTGCTGGCGTCGCATCTGCCACTGCTCAAACGAGAGACCGGTCGGCAGCAGTGCCGAATCGACCTGGGGCAAGCGGCTGGGATGCTGCTGCCAGAGGGTCTGTTGTTGGTTGGTATCGAGGCGCTGGTTGGGGTCTAAGGCTTGGGTGTGCCATTGGGCGGTGGAAAAGTGGATGTCTTTGAGCTGGAGCGATCGCAACTGTGGCAGTTGCTGAATTTTGAGCAGAATGCGTCGTCGCTCAAAGCTCAAATTTTGTGCCCAAACTGGGGTCGAAGCCGCCACCTGTAGAACATCGAGATGAATTCCCGTGGGGCGGGTGTGTTGCGCCACCGAATCGCCCACCAGCAGATGCCACTGCTGTACCAGCGTCTGAAACAGACGCTGCTGTTGCCAAGCGTCGTCCTGGCCAAAGTGATTGAGAATGCCGCCGAGATTTTGCAAGTCCATGCTGCAAGTCTAGTCGGGGTGCTTGATGTCGTCGAACCCCAGAATTTATTGGCAGGATTTATTTGGGGACAGGGGATGACAAATCCAAGGGTCTAATATACTCTGGCAACCGAAACGCCATAATGAGTGCCAACACTGCCATGGGTTCATCCTCAAATTCCGCCACCACATCCCTTCTTGATGGCGAGCCCAAGCTCAACGTCGGTCTACAGGCTGTGCTGCGTAGCCTCGATGTGGGGCTCGAAGATGAATTGACTCGCTACCGGCGCAAGCGGCGGGCTCAGGTTGCGACGAGCACAGCCCAGACCTCAACACCGACGGCGGGGGCCGTGCAGGCGGCGAGGGTGGCGATCGCTCAAATCACCGCCCATCCAGGTCTCAGCGAAAAACTCCGCGTCTCCTCGCCTCCACCTGCTGCCGCGACCCCAGCATCCCCTGCCGCTCAGGCTGCTGCGATCGCCCCGCCCATCGCAGACCATGTTCAGCCGACCGCTGGCCCTCAGTCTGCCCACTCGGCAGCGATTCCTTTGGAATCTAGCTTAGTCAGCATCGGCTTCGGGCGCTCGGTAGACCATGCCGCACCTTCCCGCTCATCTTTGGCCGGAGCAGGATCTACTGAAGATAGCTACTTTGCTTCATCCGCAGCTCTACTGGAGAAGCTGGCCGATGAGCCTGAGGACATCTCGGCAGAGCAGACCCGTTCCTCGTTCTGGTCTCGGATGATGACTCCTGGGGGCGTCGGAGCTTCGATGCTGCTCCTGTTGGGCAGCGCCACCGCTGGCTACTTGATCTTGCACCCCGACAGCCTGAATCATCTTCAGTTCGAGGCCCTGTCCCCCCAAACCGCTGGCAAGCCAGAAATAGCAGCGGCTCCGCAGCAGGTCAATCCGAAGCTGCCGCCAGGAGCACCGGATTTGAGCCAGAAGGAATTTGTCGATTTGACCCTCAGCAATTTGGGTTCCCTGAGTTTAAGTGACCTAAGCCCAGCGCCTCCGCAACCGGGGGCGATCGCACTCAATGGCATGATTTTGCCGGGGATGCCGGGCGGAGCCTTGAGCCCAGGGGTCGCGAGCCCAGCTGGCACGAGTCCGGTGATGGGTGGCAATCCACTGATCAATGGTGGCGTCAATGGTGGTGTGGTCAATCCAGCGGTGGGTTCTGCGATCGCCCCCCTCCAGTGGTTTCAGCGCCCAAATCTGGCCTACTTAAGGGTTTGGCCAATGCCGTCGCTGGCCCAGCACCGCAGTTGCAAATGCAGCCCGCTACACCGCTGCCCAGTGTGGTCTCCACCCCGAAGGCCGCCGCACCTGTGGCCCCAGCACCTCGTCCTGCGGCTCGTCCTGCCGCCGTCGCCCCCTTGCCCGCGCCCCCAGTGGTGGATGCTGCTCCATCACAAGTGCCCTACGAAGCGCCCTACGAAGCGCCCTACGAAGCGCCCCACGAAGCACCCGCTGAGCAATCTGCCTCAGAGATACCGGCCTCTTCCTATGGCACGTTTATTGTGGTGACGCCCTACAACAGCGACCTCACCTTGAGCCAAGTCCAGCAGATTGCCCCCGATGCGTTTGTCAACAACACCGACGCAGGGGCCCAAATCCAGGCGGGGATTTTTGACGACCGGGAAATGGCCCAAGCTTTAGTGGATCAACTCCAGCGCGAGGGCGTGAATGCGACGATTGGCGATCGCTAGCCCCAACCTGACCGGTGTATTTGGGCGAAGGTTTTGGCTATAGTCAGGTCAAGGCCATCAGGCCAGGGTTTTGGATCGACTGGAGAGCGTAAATGCCATGGGCTTATTCGATCGCATGGGACGAGTGGTGCGGGCTCAGCTCAACCACTGGGTGGGTCAGGCCGAAGATCCAGAGCAGATTCTGGAGCAGGCCGTTCAGGACATGCAAGCCGACTTGATTCAGTTGCGGCAGGCAGTGGCCCAGGCGATCGCCACCCAAAAACGCACTGAACGCCAGTGTCATCAAGCCCACAGCCACGCCGACGCATGGCAACACCGTGCCCACGTGGCTCTACAAAACCACAGCGAATCCCTGGCCCGTGAGGCCCTGCTGAAACGTAAAACCTATTTGATCACGGCCACAGCGCTCTCCGAACAACTGCAGCAGCAGCAGACCCTCGCGGCCAAGCTCAAGCGGAATCTGCGCGAGATGGAGCCCCGACTGGCAGAAGCCAAAGCCAAAAAAGAACTGTACATTGCCCGTGCGCGATCGGCAGAAGCTTCGTATCGACTGCGTGAGATGCTGAAGCGCTCCAGTGCAGCGGGTGCAGGGGCCGTGTTCGATCGCATGGAAACTAAGGTGATGGATCTCGAAGCCCAGGCGGAAGTGGCGGCGGAGCTGGGGCGCGATCCGATGGCCGAGCGGTTTGCGGCCCTGGAGTGCGAGCACGACGTGGAGCAAACCCTCGAAGCCATGCGGCGACAAATTCGCAGCCAAAACGCCCCACAGCTTCCCCGATTTGATTAACCGGCTGGCTGACCTTGGGCTGATTGACTTTGGGCTGATTGACTTTAGATTGAAGCGATTTCTTTTCGGGCAATTTAATATAGGAGACGCAGATCTCCGATAGCCTTACAGAGGCTGGACGAACCAGGGCGGCTCACAGAGGGACAAGCCGGAATCAACGGAATTTCGTCCGTAGTTTTCCGTAACTCGCCACCTCAGGGTTGAAGCCACTACACTAGAAACCAACCTCACACAGGATTCAGAGCAGACTGTCATGGGACTTTTTGACCGTATTAGCCGCGTTGTCCGCGCCAATGTCAATGATCTGGTGAGCAAAGCCGAGGATCCTGAAAAGGTTCTAGAGCAGGCCGTGATTGACATGCAGGAGGATCTGATTCAGTTGCGTCAGGCCGTGGCGCAGTCGATCGCCAGCCAAAAGCGCACCGAACAGCAGTACAACCAGAACCAATCCCAAGCCAACACCTGGCAGCAGCGCGCCCAACTGGCCCTGCAAAAAGGTGACGAAACCCTCGCCCGCCAAGCCCTCGAACGCAAAAAGGGCTACATGGACGCGGCCAATGCGCTGAAGGTTCAGCTCGATAGCCAATCGGGTCAGGTCGATACGCTCAAGCGCAGTCTGATCGCCCTGGAAGGCAAGATTTCTGAGGCCAAAACCAAGAAAAACATGCTCAAGGCCCGCGCCCAAGCGGCCAAGGCCCAGGAGCAACTCCAGTCGGCAGTCAGCAATATTGGCACCAGCTCGGCCATGGGCGCATTCGAGCGCATGGAAGAAAAAGTCCTCAACCAGGAAGCCCGTGCCCAGGCTGCTCACGAGTTGGCCGGTGCGGATTTGGAAAGCCAGTTTTTCAGCCTAGAAGCTGGCAGCGATGTGGAAGACGAGCTAGAAGCCATGAAACGCCAGCTTGGCGGTGCTGCGCCTAATCAGGCAAGTCTGCCTGCTTCGGAGGTGAATATTGCCGATACCACCGTTCAATCCACAGCGCAACCGGCTGCGGTTGATGCAGAGCTAGAGGAGCTGAAAAAGCAATTGGACGGCTTGTAAATCTGCTGAGTGGCGCGCCTTAATCGGCTTGAGGGTCGGGAATTTCGACCCCTACCAGGTGTTAAAAATTTCTTTGGCAGACTTAGGGTCGGCTAAATTTCTGTTCTGAAACAACATCAGACCCAACTGGCCCCGGCACAATGCTCAAGGTCAGTTGGGTTTTGTTTTTCTGAAGTCCCAGGCTGGAATTCAGCCGTTGGGTCGTGAATTCTCATGAGAAGACTTGCAATATTTTGTTAGGGAACTACAGCATGGGACTTTTTGAGCGCATTGACCGTGTTGTCCGTGCTAACACCAATGACTTAACGAGAACAGCCGAAGACCCAGAAAAGGTTCTGGAGCAGACCGTTATCGGAAAATGTGGGTGGAAACCCCGTCCTTATAGGACGGCTCTACAATATCTTTGCATCAACTCACAGATTAAATGCTAAAATGTGAGCATGACTCAAAAAGCTTTCAAGTACCGCTTCTACCCGA